>JAIRZG010000085.1 GCA_031267345.1 Zoogloeaceae bacterium | reverse complement strand
CTGGCGCTGGCGGAGAGCGACGCGTTTTCCGGCAAGGCCAATGCCGGCGTCGGCTATACGCTGCTCGATCTGGATGACAGCCGCGCCTCCAGGGCGCTGGACGCCCGACTGGACGATATGGCGTCGTTCAAAAAACACGCGCCGCCCGCCGACCTCGACGCCGCCCGTCGTCAGGTGGAGACGGGAGAAATCGCCTTCGCGCTGGCGATCCCGCAAGGCTACGCCCGCCAGATCGACGCGCAACAAACGCCCACCCTGCAACTGCTGGTCGATCCCACGCTGCCGCGCGTCCTGCGCGAAGGGTTTTATCGGCAGGTGGAAGCGGCGAGCGTTCGCGTCAGCGTCCTTTTCGCGCTCGAAGCCCTGGAAGAAAGCCTGTTGCTGCCCGAAACGGCGCAGATGCGCCTTGACGCGCCCACGCTTGCCGTCGAAGCCGTGGGGCATGGCGATGATCCCGCGCCCGCGCTGCCTTCCGCCGTGCAGCAGAATGTTCCGGCGTGGCTCATTTTTTCGATGTTTTTTGTGGTCATCCCCATTTCGGCGGTTTTTATTGGCGAACGCCAGCATGGCGCCCTGCAACGGCTGGCGACGCAACGGGTCTCCTTCGGTCTGGTGCTGGCGGGCAAGTTTCTGCCCTTTGTCCTCATCAACCAGATTCAGGCTGTCGTCATGGTCGGCGTGGGACGCTGGCTGGTGCCGCTTTGCGGCGGCGAGGCGCTGACGCTGCCGCAGGGCGCGATGGCGCTCGTCGCCTTGTGGCTGGTCAGTCTGGCGGTGAGTATTGCGGCGGTCGGCTGGGCGCTGTTGATCGCCAGCCTGGCGAAAAGCAGCGAACAGGCGACCATTCTGGGCGGCGTCGGCAACATTCTCATGGGCGCGCTCGGCGGCGTCATGGCGCCGCGCTTCGTCATGCCCGTCGCCATGCAAGCCTGGACGCGCCTCTCGCCGATGGACTGGGCGCTCGAAGGCTTCCATCAGGTGATGCTGCGCCACGGCGGCATCTCCGACATCCTGCCCGCCGCCGCCGCGCTCACTGCCTTCGGCCTCACCGCGCTGGGATTGGCCTGGCGGATGATGTCGGGGGTCAGAAAGCCGTAAGGACATGGGGCGTCCTGCCGCGACAGGACATTGCTTGTTCATATACAGCCGTTTACTTCTTTGTTAGCATCTGGTTCTGTTTCGTTGCGTCCTGCCTTACCGCCCGACCCGACGTTCCGGCAAACGATTCAATTGAAAGAAAGTAAAGAGGGATTTACGATGAAAAAAATTCTGGCTTTGCTGGTATTGTGCGCGAGTGTTTCGTTTGCCCGGGGAAACGATGTTGCCGTGCGGGATTTGGGCGATTTTATCGTTAAATCATTTCACGACAAAACCGATAATCGCTGGAAGTTGTTTGTCTACAAAAAAGGCAGCGACAAGGTTTATCAGGAACTGATGAATTCGCCGGGTTTTGAATGCGAAGTAAATCAGTTTCTTGGCGCTTATACCAACAGGAGAGGCGAGCGTTATGATTTTATGCATGTCTGTGGACTTGGCTATGCGCCGGAAGTTTTTGAGTATTTTCCCGAAAGCAAACAGTTTTACAGCGATGAATTTTCATTCGGAAACAATCTGGACGCGCTTGAAGAATCAAAAGATCTTTATGTCGGGGCGACTTACGCCTGTTATGATGAAGACGAAAAAAAGCAGCATGACCTTGTTCTGTATATTTTCCAAAAACCGTCTGGTGATCTTGTGCAAAGAATGGATATTCCTGGGGAGGAAAACAATTATTCCGGCGAATGTGAAGCGAGTTATATAAAAATTGCGGATTACAATTTTGACGGGATTGATGATTTTTCACTCTGGATAGATACTGATCGTATGGCGCGATATTATTTGTATGATCCGGAGAAAAAAGAATTTTTCCTGAGCAACATCACGGGCGTCGGTCTGGAATTCGATCATGAAAACAAAACCATTACCGAAGTCAACTCCTGTTGCGCTGGAACGCGCGGCGCGCGGATAACGTACAGGCTGGAACGCAATGAAATGAAGCAGATCAAGGCAAGCTGTTACCTGAGGGATGGCGAGTGGGGTGGTGAGCAGGGCGATGAGGACTGGAGATACATTGAGTTTGAATATGATTGCAAGGATGGCGATGAATATGGCGCATTTTCAACGCTGCGCTCGGTCGGACTGAAAAACAGGTTTTTCCTGAAAATCACACTGAACGAAAAGCGGACAGCAGGCGCGTTGATCTACAAGGGACAAAAAGAATTCATGCGCCTTGTCCTGAAACAAAAAACCGGTAACGGGCAGATGATTTTTGACGAACGCTACAAGGGCGAGACCACCGGTCAATATACCCTGTTCTTTTATCGTGACGGTTCTATAGCAGGAGCCAGCTATATGCGTGAAGATGGCGAAAAATTTGAACTGGAGGAAGATATTCCGGGATAACCCATGAAAAACACGGGAGCTGCTTCTGAATTCATGAACAAATCAAAATTCGTCATTCCAGCTTTGCAAGGGAATGACGGGATTTTTTCTTCTCTCGTCTGCTTCCCGGAGAAGGGTCGGTCGACCGTTTTGGGAGGGGAGGGAAACCCCTTCCAAAACACGTTAGACCGACAGGCCTGAAGGCCTGTCGCTAATTTCTTGCTGCCCATACTTGAAGAAATCCGCTTTCCGGTCTCCTGAATCAGCGATAATTCAATCCTCATTTTCTTCCCGTTCCCCCGCGTTTTCCTGCAATGTCCGACCTGAAACTTGCCCTGAAAATCCTGATTGTCCAGTCCTGCGAAAAAGACTGCGACCCGGCGGGGATCGCCGACGATGAACCCCTGTTCGGCAGCGATGCGCGGCTGGCGCTCGATTCGCTCGACGCCCTGCAACTCTCAATGGCGCTGCAAAAACGCTACGGCATACGCCTCACCGACAGCAAGGAAACCCGCCGCATTCTCGCCAATGTCGAAAGTCTCGCCGGGTGGCTGTATCAGAGGACAGGGGTCAGAGGACAGAAGACAGATGACAGAGGACAGTAAAGTCAGCGCCGCCAGCGCGGCGCAGGGTGGGGAAAACCCGCGCGATCCGGACGCCCACGCTTTTCCCGTGCGCGCGCAGCGCGAACAAGCCTTACTGTCTTCTGTCTTCTGTCCTCTGATTTCGGCCTTGGGGCTTTCGGCGGTTGCGGCGGCAAGGGCGTTTTGGGCGGGCGAATGTCCGGCGCGATTGTCCTGCGCCATCGCCGCTGTTTCTGGAGTCTTCCTCGCTGCAAATCGGTCAGGGGTCAGAGGACAGAAGACAGATGACAGAGGACAGTAAAGTCAGCGCCGCCAGCGCGGCGCAGGGTGGGGAAAACCCGCGCGATCCGGACGCCCACGCTTTTTCCGTGCGCGCGCAGCGCGAACAAGCCTTACTGTCTTCTGTCTTCTGTCCTCTGTCCTCTGATCGTCCGGTCTACATCCGGCGCAGCGCGCATGTTTCGGCCTTGGGGCTTTCGGCGGTTGCGGCGGCAAGGGCGTTTTGGGCGGGCGAATGTCCGGCGCGCTGGCGTGATTTGCCGGAGGCGCGTTATCCGTGTTTCGCGCTGCCGCTAAAGGAAACGGCATGGTCGGCGCGATTGTCCCGCGCCATCGCCGCCATCAAGGCCGAATTGCGCGTCGATCTGGCGGAATTGCCGCTGTTTCTGGGGTCTTCCTCGCTGCACATCGGCGCGTTGGAAGAAAATGCCCGCGCCACGGGCCGGGCGGAACTGTCGCCCGCCGCCGACATCGGCGCGGAAATCGCCGCCTTGCTGGGCGCACGGACAATGCCGTGGATGTTTTCCACCGGATGCAGTTCCGGCCTTGCCGCGCTGGAAACGGCTTTTCTGCTGATCCGTCAGGGTCGGATCGACCAGGCGTTGGCGCTGGGCTTTGAATTTGCCAATGACGCAACGCTGGCGGGATTCGCCAGCCTCGGCCTGCTCGCGCCCGACACAAACGCCGATGGCCTGATGTTGGGCGAAGCCGTGGGTGCGTTACTGCTTTCCGCCGACCCCGGCGATGGCGCGGTCTGGCGCGTGGATGCCTGTCGCCTGGGCCTGGACGCTTATTCTCCCACCGCGCCCACGCCCGATGGCGGCGTCATCGCCGCCAACCTTGCCGCCGCGCTGGCGGATGCCCGCGTCACCGCCGCCGACATCGACCTCATCAAGCCGCATCAGGGACGCATTCCCGCCACCGACGCCGCCGAAGAAGCCGCGCTCGCGCGTGTCTTCGGTCGCAAACGCCCGCCGGAAATCACCTTGAAGCGCCAGATCGGTCACACGCTGGGCGCCAGCGGCCCGGCGGAACTGACGTTGTTGCTGGCGCTGCTCGCCACGCCAGACGGCATCCGGCGTTACGGTCAGCCGCAACGTCTGCTGTTCAATCTCGTCGGCTTCGGCGGCAGCATCGCCGCGCTGGTCGTTTCAAAAGACAGAGGACGGAAGACAGGGGACGATAAAATCAGTTCGGCTGCGCCGCAGGAAAAAGGCAAGGTAGCCGGGCAGGAAGTGTTTTCCCAACCGGACGGCGCGTCCGCGCCGGTAATGCTACTGTCCTCCGAGGCGCTTGCCGCCCGCGCGCGCAGGATTTCCGCAGTCTCGCTGCGCCGCGCGGGCGCGTTGGCGGAAATGGCGCTGGTCGGCGCGGCGGCCTGTCTTGCCGACCAACCCGCAGCGCCCACGCTGGTGTTATTGGGGTCGCGCAGCGGAATGGACGCCGCCGCCCTGCGCCTCATCGGCGATGTCGCGCTGGCGCGTGAACTGCCGTTTCCCTTTGATTTTCTCGCCACGCAACCCATCCTCGCCGCCATCCCCGCGCAACAGACCTTTCCCTGCATCGCCAACCTGCTCTACCAACCCTGGAGCGATGACGCCGAATTGCACTGGCAACGAATGCAAAGCCTCGCCGCCGCGTGGATCAAGGCCGGACGCTGCGAACGGGTGTTGTGCGGCGAAGTGGAGCCGACTGCGGATGGCGTTCAGGGACGCTGGCAGGTCGTGGAAAACGGGTTGTCATGAAAGAACCATCATGCGGATTGAAGCGGATCAAACAGACGCCCATCGCCGCAAGGAGACCGAACAACTCCGCGCCAGCCTTGCGCTCCTTGTCGCGGCCTTCGTCGGGGTGGCGACGGGCGCGAGCATCGCGCCCCTGCGCGGGGAGAGGGAGCAAGGGTTTTGGGAAGGCTGCGGCGCAACGGGCGAACAACGTTCGCCCCTACAGGGTTTTCTCCCTCCCCTTCAAGGGGAGGCCGGGGTGGGGATGGGGTTCTTTCCAACGCGCATCCCTGCTTGGGGTCGTCTCAGAAAACGGAAAACAAAGCACGCTAAACTGGAACCGCCGAAAATTTCGCCTTGAGATATACGGCAAATTGCCGTATAATTGCATCAGGAGGACAAAACCATGCCTGTCGCCATCTCTACCGCCCGTCTCGAAGCCAGGATCAGCACCGATCTGCATTCGACGCTCAAGCGTGCCGCCGAACTTCAGGGACGCACCATGACTGATTTCGTGGTATCCGCCGTGCAAGACGCCGCTCAACGCGCCATCGAGCAGGCCGAGGTTATCCGCCTGTCTCTGGCCGATCAGGAGTGTTTCGCCCAGGCATTGTTGTCGCCGCCGCAACCATCACCGATCTTGAAACGTGCTTTTGCCCGTCGCAGCAAGCTCTTGTGTGCTGGATGAGTCGCGCACCGTTCCGGCTCGTGCCGCTCGATGCAGCACATGACCGCACTGCGTTCAACAGCGATTCGGAGCCTCTGAACCGCTATTTGCGCGAGCAAGTCACCCAAGACATTCGCCGTCGCGTGGCGGTCTGTTTCGTGGCATTGGCGGATGGGCAGCACATCGCTGGTTACTACACCTTGGCATCGGCAAGCCTTCTGCTGGTCGATCTTCCGGCCAGCACGGGCAAAAAGCTCCCGCGCTATCCGACCGTGCCCGCCATTCGCATGGGTCGCTTGGCTGTTGATCAGGCATTCAAGGGGCAAGGTCTTGGCGGCGCGCTACTGGCCGATGCGCTCGACCGTGCTGCCAGTTCGGAGATTGCCGCCTTCGCTCTGATGGTGGACGCCAAGGACAAGGCCGCAGCAGCTTTCTACCGGCATCACGGCTTCATTGTTTTGCCAGACTCGCCACTCACCCTGTTCTTGCCGCTGGCAACCGTCCAGCCTTCTTGAAACTCGCCGCTCCAAGCCATCTGAACCGAGAATGGTTTTCGAGAATTTCCAAGCCGCATCAGCTACGCCGCGCCATCTTTTCAGCAAGGCTTCTCGCAAACCATCGTTTGCGAGAAGCGCACGCCAACTCTTAGGACTTATCCGTAAATAGCTTGTACTATTTTGCCGAATGGTTCATGCTGCGGTTGTTGGATAACGATGAGGCAGCTGAGCATGAAGCGCATGGCGAGTTGGGAGGTATCGGATGCTTTTTGGGGGCGTGTTGAAGCCCTGATTCCGGCGCCACAACGCGATCCGGATAAAGAGTACAAG
>JAIRZG010000246.1 GCA_031267345.1 Zoogloeaceae bacterium | reverse complement strand
GGTGCGCCAAGGCGGATTGATATTGGAGATCAAAGCATGATCCCCGGCAAGCTGATCGTCGATCTGTTCGCCGGGGGTGGCGGGATGTCCGTGGCCTTCGAGCGCGCCTTCGGGCGCAGACTGGTGGGCCTCCCGATACGTGGATATTGCAATGCGGGACGGGTATCGACTAATGGGATTATCTCAAATGCGGCTTGACGAACTTTTTGAAGTGGCGACATGAACTACTACCCATTTCACATTGGAGATTATGTCAGTGCGACACGGCATCTGTCGTGGGATGAGGATGCGGCCTATCGTCGCTTGCTCGACGTGTATTACACCACCGAAAAACCGATCCCGCTTGAAGACAGGCAAGTTTTCCGGCTTGTCATGGCGCAGACGGCTTCCCAACGCGAAGCCGTGGTAACGGTTCTTCAGGAATTTTTCGAGGAAACGCCGGATGGATGGGTCAACAAGCGCGCTGACGAAGTGCTGGCCGGATTGCAAGAAAAACAAGAAAAGCAACGCAATAATGTCAACAAACGCTGGGAAAAACACCGAGAACAGAAATGTTCTGAGTCACGGAATAAATCGAAATCGAACTCTGGTAATACCGAGAGCGATGCGCCGGTAATACCACGGTACGAGGAAACCGATACCGTGGTATCGGAAAACTGTACCGATTTAATACCACCAATACCAATACCAATACCAATACCAATAACCCCCTTGTCCCCTAACGGGGACATCCCCCCAAGGGGGGAACGCGCACGGGCTTCGCCGCGCTCTGCCGCGCCGCCCAAGCCGCCCGATGTCCCCGATCAGGTCTGGACGGATTTCCTGGCGATTCGCAAAGCCAGGCGAGCGCCGCTGACGCCGACTGCATTGGACGGCATTGAGCGAGAGGCGGTCAAGGCTGGCATCCCGATCGCCGAAGCGCTGACGGTCTGCGTCTTTCGGGGATGGCAAAGTTTCCGGGCGGACTGGGACTGGAAGGCCGGATCACAACCCCGCGCCGGGCCGGGGCCGGGATCCAATCAAAATCGACAGCAGGCGCTGGAGCAGCGCAATGCCACCGTGATTTCAAACTGGAAACCCCCGGAGGAATCAAAAGGAGAGCAGAATGATGAATGAGAATGACGAAGACAAATTCAAGTCACTGCTGAAGGGCGTCTATGACTTCTATGGCAAGGATTTGAGCGAATTTGCTTTGTCCATCTGGTGGCGGGGGTTGAAGCGTTTCGACTTCTCCGCGGTCTCCCTGGCCATGAGCCGACACCTGATGAACTCGGACACCGGTCAGTACCTGCCCAAGCCCGCCGATGTCATGCGGATGCTGGGCGGCAGGACGGAGGATCGTGCCCTCACCGCCTGGGCAAAGGTCGACAAGGCGATCCGGCAGGTGGGGCCGTACCTGTCCGTTGCGTTCGACGATCCGCTGATCCACCGCGTGCTGCACGACATGGGCGGCTGGATCGGCCTGGCGCAAAAAACCGAGGACGAGTGGCCGTTTGTCGGACGTGAATTCGAAAACCGGTACCGTGGGTTTGCGATGCGTGGTGAGACACCGGATTATCCGCGCGTCCTGATCGGCATCGCTGAGGCCGGGAACGCCAGGAAGGGGCTTGCCGTTGATCCGCCCACCCTGATCGGCGATCCGGCACGCGCCCGGCAGGTGATGTCCGGTGGAACGGAGAAACCTTTGATCGCATTTACCCCGTCCCGTGAATCTACGGAAAAGCTAATCTTCGTGGAATGCAAGGCGGCGTGAAAATTCATGCGTGGAGCTAAACTCGGTCAAGAAAACGCCAACGCGAAGTATTCTGACGAGGAGGTGGAGCGTATTCGTTTGCTGCGCGATAAGGGCTGGGCTTTCATCAAGATTTCAAAAGCGCTTCATGTGCCGTACTTTACCGTTCGTGCAATATGCAGATTCGATAGACGTTCCGGGATACACATCAAATCATGACACCGAAACAACAGCGATTCTCCGAGGAATACCTCATCGACCTGAATGCGACGCAGGCGGCTATCCGGGCGGGGTATTCGGCGAAGACGGCGCAAGAGCAGGGAGCCAGGCTGCTATTAAATGTTATTGTTCAGAGAGCCATTGCTGAATCCATAAAGGCGCGTTCAGAGCGCACCCAGGTCGATCAGGATCGGGTGTTGAAGGAACTGGCGCGCGTGGCCTTCTTCGATCCGCGCAAGCTGTTCAGCGAGGACGGCAACCTGAAAGCCTTGAGGGAACTGGACGATGACACGGCAGCGGCGATTATGGGCGTGGATACCATCGCCATCGGCAACGATAAAGTTGGCGTCGGCGAGTTGAAGAAAATCAAGCTGGCCGACAAGGTGCAGGCGCTGGGGATGTGTATGCGCCACCTGGGGATGTTCACAGACAAGTTGTCTGTGAATATCACCGATGGGCTTGCGGAACGCCTCGATCGGGCGATGCAGCGGCATGGATGAGGCTCAAGCTGTCGTCGATTTGGCTGCGGCGTGCTCGCTCGATCCCAAGTGCTGGGTGATACAGGCTTACGATTGGGGTCACGGCGAACTGGCCGATTACGCCGGGCCGCGCGCTTGGCAGTCTGAACTCCTGTCCGACATCGGCGCACACCTGCAAAACCCGGAAACCCGCTATCAGCCCTTGATGATTGCCCGCGCATCGGGGCACGGAATCGGAAAATCCGCGCTGATCGGCATGGTGGTAAATTGGGCGCTCTCCACGCGCGCCGATTGCAAGGTGATGATCACGGCAAACACGGATACGCAGCTGCGCACCAAGACGTCGCCGGAGGTGGGCAAGTGGTCACGGCTGTCGATCACGTCGTCGTGGTTCGATGCGCAAGCGACGAGCATTGCCTCGCGCGACAAGGATCACGCCAAGAACTGGCGCGCCGATCTGGTGCCGTGGTCGGAGCACAACACCGAAGCCTTCGCCGGGCTGCACAACAAGGGCCGGCGCATTGTGCTGGTGTTCGACGAGGCGTCAGCGATCTCGGACAGGGTTTGGGAAGTCGCGGAAGGCGCGATGACCGACGAGGAAACCGAAATCCTCTGGCTGGCTTTCGGAAATCCGACGCGCAACACCGGCAGATTCCGGGAGTGCTTCCGGCGCTTCCGGCATCGCTGGCAGACGCGGCAGATCGACAGCCGCACGGTAGAGGGGACGAACAAAGACCAGATCGCAAAGTGGGGGCAAGACTACGGCGAGGAGTCCGACTTCTTCAAAGTTCGGGTACGCGGGATGTTCCCGGCGATGTCGGCGCGGCAGTTCATCTCTGAAACCGACGTGACGGCGGCATACGGGAAGGTGCTGAACATTGCGCAGTACGGTTTCGCGCCGAAAATCCTGACGGTCGATCCGGCGTGGGAAGGCGACGATGAATTCGTCATCGGGCTGCGGCAGGGGCTGGTGTTTTCGATCCTGCGCACGATGACGAAAAACGACAACGATCTCACGGCGGCGTCGATCATCGCGCAGATCGAGACAGATCAACAGGCGGACGCGGTGTTCATCGACGCGGGTTTTGGCACGGGCATCTATTCTGCCGGGCAGGGCATGGGCCGCTCCTGGACGCTGGTGTGGTTTGCAAGTGAGTCGGCGGACATGGGGTGTCTCAACAAACGCGCCGAGATGTGGAAGATGATGCGCGACTGGCTGAAGGCGGGAGGGGCCATCCCCGATGATCCTCAGCTGAGGGACGAGTTGCAGGCGCCGGAGATCGTGCCGCGCGTGGACGGGAAAATCCAACTCGAATCCAAGAAGGACATGAAGGCACGCGGCGTCCCGTCGCCGAACCGGGCGGATGCGCTGGCGCTGTCCTTCGCATATCCAGTGTCGAAGAACGATGCGTTGCGCCAGCAGCGGCCCCCCGAATACGATCCGTTCCATCTGCTTCGCTGATTCCAAAAATAGGGGGTACACATTTGGCGGCACGCGCGTTTATCTTGGCGCGCATGATCGAAATCCACAAATTGAGTCCCAATGAATTTTGGGCACAGGCCGGCGTCGAGGCGCTGATCGACGCGTATGCCGATGAGTGCGCCCTCGCGGGCCTGCCGCGACCAGCTCCCGACCGCGATCTGTACGATGACATGAATACGTTCGGCGCGTTGCGGGTGTTCGGGGCGTTCAGAGATGACACGATAATCGGCTTCGCGGTGCTGCTGGTGTCGCCCAATCTGCACTACGGCATTCTGCTGGCAACGATGGAATCCCTGTTCGTCGCCAAGGGCCAGCGTTCCACCGGCGCGGGGCTCATGCTTTTGCGTCAGGCGGAGCAGGCGGCACGTGACGCCGGGGCGCAAGCCTTCCTGGTCTGTGCGCCCGTGGGAAGTTCGCTGGAAAAAATCCTAACCCAATCGACATCGTTCCGCGAAACGAATCGGGTGTTTTGCAAGGGGCTGGCATGAGCGCATTACCCTCTGTAGCCTCTCCGCGCATCGGGCCTACGCTGCCGGAAACTCTTGATGGCATTCGCGCGTTCGAGGATTTGCTTTCACAACTTCCGCAGGCAGACATCGTCACGCGGCACGTGTTCCACGCAGGGCTGTACGCGCGGACGATTACGATTCCGGCGGGCGTGGTACTCACCGGTGCGCTGATACGGCGCGCAACGCTCCTGGTTTTCTCCGGCCATGCCACGATGCTCACCGATGATGGCGCAAAAACATTGCGGGGCTATCACGTCATTCCGGCGAGCGCAGGCCGGAAACAGGTGTTCCTGGCGCACGCCGACACCGAATTGACGATGATTTTCCCGACCGATGCAAGGACGGTAGAGGAAGCGGAAGCGGAATTCACCGACGAGTATGAGCGGTTGCTTTCACGGTCAGGAATCAACGAAGTTACTATCACAGGAGAATGAGATGAGCGGAGCGATTGTAGCAGCGGTGATAGGCGCCGCCGCCACCGTATACAGTTCGGACAAGAATGCCAAGGCACAGGACAAGGCACAAAAGCAGGCGCAAGCCGCGCAACAGGCGCAAATGTCGCAGGCGCAACAGCAGGCGAAGGCGGCGGAAGAAGCAAATAACCGCGCCAACCGGAATCCGGCCAACGCGAACGCCGCGCTGTCTGCCTCGCAGTCCGGGGGATCGTCGACGATGCTGACTGGCCCGCAGGGCGTGGATCAGAATTTGCTGTCGCTGGGCAAGAATACCTTGCTGGGATCGTGACGACGACAATGGCTGAAGGATCGACACGCTCCAGCGCCATGCAGCAATGGCATTCCCTGAAAAAACACACCCGTGTTTTGCGGCGATTGTCCGCGCTGAAAGACGAGCGCTCGAGCTGGGATGATCACTGGAAAGAGATTTCGGAATACTTCCTGCCGCGCGGCGCGCGATTTTTTGTCGATGATCGCAATCGGGGAGACAAGCGCCACAAGAAAATCCTGGACAACACTGGAATCCGAGCGCTCGACACGCTCTCCGCCGGGTTGATGGCGGGCATGACGAGTCCGTCGCGGCCCTGGTTCCGGCTGACGACCTCCGATCCAGAATTGGATGAGTCGGACGCGGTGAAGACCTGGCTTTCCAAGGTGACGACGATCATGCAGATGATCTTTGCAAAGTCCAACACCTACCGGGCGCTGCACACGATCTATGAAGAGTTGGGCGCGTTCGGGACGGCGGCATCCCTGGTGCTGGAAGACTTCGATAATGTGATCCACTGCTACCCGATCGTCTGCGGCGAATACTGCATCTCGACCGACGACAAGGGTTACGTGGACACCCTTAGCCGTGAATTCCAGATGACGGTCAATCAAATGGTGAGGCATTTTGGCCTTTCCGCGGTGAGCCGGACGGTGCGCAACCTTTACGACAATTTCCGGATGGATGACTGGATCACGGTGTATCAACTCATCTCTCCCCGTAAAAGCGACGATCACGATCCGCTGAAAAGAAGCTGGACATCCGTCTATCTCGAGGCGGGATCGGACGAAGACAAGTTTCTCCGGGAATCCGGGTTCCGGGAATTCCCGGGACTCTGCCCGCGCTGGACGGTCAGCGGAGGTGACATCTATGGGACATCGCCTGCGATGCGCGCGATAGGAGACGAAAAGCAATTGCAGGTGCAGCAGCTGCTCAAAAGTATTGCAATGGAGAAGATGATCAATCCAGCATTGCAAGCACCGACATCTCTGAAAAACCTGATGGTCAACACGAATCCCGGAGGCATCACGTTTGCCGACTCCGCCTCTCAATCCGGAATCCGCCCGATCAACGAGATACGGATCGATCTTTCGCAGATGACGAATGACATCCAGGATGTGCGCCATCGGATCGACCGGGCCATGTTTGCGGATGTTTTTTTGATGTTATCCAACGCGGACATGAAGGGGCTGACGGCCACCGAAGTCGCGGAACGCCACGAAGAAAAGATGCTGATGATCGGGCCGGTACTGGAGCGCCTGCACAACGAAATCCTAGATCCGCTGATAGAGCGGACTTTTGGCAGGATGATCGAAGTTGGAATCGTGCCGCCACCTCCAGAAGAGTTGCAGGGCATGACTCGGCTCAATGTCGAATTTATATCGATGTTGGCACAAGCCCAGAAAGCCGTGGCAACAAACAGCGTCGATCGGTTTGTCGTCAACTTGGGAATGATCGCGCAAATGAAGCCGGATGTACTCGACAAAATAGACGTTGATTTTTGGGCGGATTCTTACGCGGACATGCTGGGAGTCAATCCCAAGCTCATCGTCCCGGGCGAGCGTGTGGCGCTGATCCGCAAACAGCGTGCCGAAGCGCAACAGCAAATGCAGCAAGCGGCGATGTTGCAGCAAGGGGCTGATGTTGCCGCCAAGCTCGGCAGCGTCGATACGAGCCGTCAGAACGCGCTGACGGATATGACCCAGCAGTTCAGCGGGTTGTGACTGTGAAATAGGGGGTACACATTGGATTGTTCGATCGCATAAGGTGGCGCCATGAATGATGAATACGATCCGACCAGTATTTTTTCCTCACGTCAGGCAGATGCAGAGGCCAAGCGGCGTATCGATCTGGAGGCAGAGAGCGAGGTTTCGGATTGGGAATGGCTGATGAGCGACAAGCGCGGGCGACGCGTCGTCTGGCGGCTGCTGGAGCGGGCAGGCGTGCTACGGTCGAGCTTTGCTACCGATCCGCTGATCATGGCTTTCAACGAGGGCCGGCGTGACTACGGGAATTACGTGTTCAGCGTGGTCAATGCGGTTTGCCCGGAATTTTATCGATTGATGCAGGAGGAAGCAAAAAATGGAAGGTGATACCTTGATGACGGCGGCGGGCGCCGATGGCGCTGCCGAGTCTGCTGTACAGGAAGCCCCAGGCCAACAAGCCGCAGGCGCAGGACAGCAGCAGCAGGCCTCCGCCACACCGGGCGCCGGTGGACAAGCTGCGGGCGAAAAAGACGAAGGCGGCAATCAGCAGCAGGAGAAGAAGCCCGAAGGCGCGCCGGAGAAGTACGAATTCCAGGCCCAGGAAGGCAAGGAGTTCGATCCTGAAACGATCGAGAAATTTTCTGCCGTTGCTAAAGAACTCGACATGCCGCAGGACAAAGCCCAGGCGCTCATCGACAAGATGGCGCCGGCCTTGGCCGCGCGGCAGGCTGATCAAATCAAAGCGGTTAAAAGCCAGTGGGCGGAAACCTCGAAGGCCGACAAGGAATTCGGCGGAAAGCAACTTGCCGAGAACCTGGGAATCGCGCAAAAAGCGCTCGATGCGTTCGGTTCGCAGAAATTCAAAATCTTGCTCGACGATTCCGGTTTGGGCAACCACCCCGAAGTGATCCGCTTCATGGTGCGCGCGGGCCGGGCGATCGGTGAGGATGGTTTCGTGTCGGGCCGCGTTGGGAAAGGTGTCGATAAAGACGCACGGCGGCTTTACGCCGCCTCTGAAATGAACCCTTGATGGAGACTTGAAAGATGCCTACTTTGAACACCCTCAACCCGACGCTGGCTGATGTCGTCAGCCGCATGACGGGCGACGGCAATATCGATCCGCAGATCGTCGAAATTTTGAACGAGAGCAATGAAATCCTGGACGATATGACAGTCCTGGAGGCCAATGGCTTCACGGAACACAAGACGACGATCCGCTCCGGCCTGCCGACTGGAACCTGGCGCAAACTGAACTACGGCGTCCAACCCGAAAAATCCCAAACCGTCCAGATCAAGGACACGATGGGGATGCTGGAAACCTATGCCGAAGTGGACAAGGCGCTCGCCGATCTCAACGGCAATTCCGCCGCATGGCGGCTGTCGGAAGATCGCGCATTCCTCGAAGGGATCAACCAGACGATGGCGCGGTCGCTGTTCTACGGCGACTCGTCAATCGAACCCGAAAAGTTCATGGGCCTCGCGCCGCGCTATAACAGCCTGAGCGCAGAGAACGGCCAGAACATCATCGACGCTGGCGGCACGAGCAGCGACAACGCGTCGATCTGGCTCTTGGGTTGGTCTCCGACGACGATGCACGTGATCTATCCCAAGGGGTCGGCGGCGGGCCTGAAACAGCGCGACCTCGGCGAGCATACGTTGTTCGACGCGAGCGGTGGTCGCTACCAGGGCTACCGCACGCATTACAAGTGGGACATCGGCTTCACGCTGCGTGACTGGCGTTTCGGCGTGCGCATCCCCAACATCGACATCCCCAGCCTCACCAAAAACGCGAGTGCCGGCGCGGACATCATCGACCTGATGACCCAGGCGCTGGAACTGCCGCCGAACCTCTCCGGCGCGCGCTTCGCGTTCTACATGCCGCGCCGTCTGCGCAGTTTCCTCCGCCGGCAGATCGCCAACAAGGTAGCTGAATCGACGCTGACGATGGACGAAGTGGCCGGCAAGAAGGTCATCACCTTTGACGGAATTCCCGTCCGCCGCACCGACGCGCTGCTGCTCACCGAAGCGCGGGTCGTCTGACCCATCCAACCGGAAAGGATCGAACCATGATCATCGACAAATTCTTGCAGGTATCCGACAAGCAGGCCGTGACCGCGACGGCGGCGTCCACGGACGTGATCGACCTGGGGCAGGCCAACCCCAATGTTGGCGTGGGCGGTCGTCTTTCGATGGTGATTACCGTCGGCGAGGCTGCTACCGCCTCGGGGGCGGCTACCGTCGTCATCTCGGTGCAGGACTCGGCGGACAACGCCACCTTCGCCGACATCATCGCTACGGGCGCCATTCCCAAGGCCGCCCTCACGCTCGGCGCGCAGGTGGTGCTGCCGATGCCGCCCGTGGTGCGGCGCTACGTTCGGGTCAATTACACCGTCGCCGCGGGGCCGCTGACCGCCGGGAAGTTCTCGGCGCAGTTGGTCACGGGCTACACGCAAAATACCCCGTATCCCGACAGCCCGAACATTTCGTAGGCCAAAAGCGAGGCGAATCATGGAAGTGATTGCCATCAAGCCAGGATTCCACGGGACGCTGCGCAGTCTGGGAGACCGTTTTACGGTGCCAGACGGTAGCAGCGCGTCGTGGTTTCGCTCTCCGGATCAGCCGGTGCCCGAAAAACCTCCGGATCAGCCGGTGGCTGCCAAGCGAGGGCGTCCGCCAAAATCGGATAAATGATTCCTCCCTGCCCGACTTTCGGGGGCCTCGCGCCCCCGTTTTTTTAGGACGATGACATGGCATCTGCCGTCGACATCTGCAATCTGGCCCTCTCGCGTTTGGGCGATACGGCAACGGTGTCCAGCATCGACCCGCCCGAAGGATCAGTCCAGGCGGAACACTGCGCGCGCTTTTATCCTGTCTCGCGGGACTCGTTGCTGGAAGCGTATGACTGGAAATTCTCCACGCGATGGGGGACGATCGCGCGCCTCGATCTCTCCCATCCAGGGTGGCGAATCGTCTATGCCGTCCCGAACGACATGATCCGCGTCATCGCTGTCCTGCCGCCCGGCGCGGTGCCCGGCGCGGCGTCCGTCAATTACGCGGTCGAAACGTCGGCAAAAGGCGATCTCGTCATCCTGTCCAATCAGGACAAGGCTTCGATCCATTACACGACTCGCGTAACTGACACGTCGAAGTTCTCTCCGCTTTTCGTCGACGCGTTGGCGTGGCTGCTGGCGTCCAATTTGGCCGGGCCGCTGATCAAGGGCGACGCCGGCGCAAAGATGGGGCAGTCCTGCTACCAGTTTGCGCAGGCCACGATCTCACAGGCCAAGGTGTCCGATGCCAATCAGCCGCACGATCGGCAAGATCATGTGCCGGCATGGATCAAAGCGAGGTAACGACGGTGCCCAACTTACGCACCTTGCAACGCTCCTTTTCAGGCGGGGAGGTCTCACCGGAGATGTTCGGGCGCCTCGACGACGCGAAATACCAAAGCGGCCTCGCCGTCTGCCGCAATTTCATAGTTAAGCCGCAAGGGCCAATCGAAAACCGCCCAGGACTTGGTTTGGTTCGAGAGGTCAAGGATTCCGATGATCGGGTACGTCTGATCTCTTTCACGTACTCGACAATGCAAACCATGATCATCGAGTTGGGGGCGGGATATTTCCGCTTTCACACTCAAGGCGCAACGCTGCTGGACGGAGATGGTGAACCCTACGAAATCGCCAACCCCTACGAATGGGCCGATCTCTTCGATATCCACTATGTCCAGTCCTCCGACGTATTGACGCTGGTGCATCCCAACTACCCGCCGCGCGAACTGCGCCGCCTGGGGGCGACCGACTGGCAACTCCTGACGCTGACCTTCGCGGCATCGGTCGAGGCACCCGCCGCGCCGACGCTATCAAAAGTCGGGGAGGAAAAATACACCTACACCTACGTCATCACGGCGCTGGACAAGGACGGCAAAAGCGAGTCGGTGCCGTCGCCGCCCGCGAGCATCAAGGGCAACCTCTACGAGACCGGCGGCACGGTCACCATCTCGTGGTTGGCGGTCGATGGCGCCTCACGCTACAACATCTACAAGATGCAGGGAGGGCTGTATGGCTACATCGGATCGTGGAAGGAGGGCGACGGCAATCTGACCATCGTCGACGACGACATCGACCCCGATACTTCCAATACGCCGCCAATCTACGATCCCGTGTTCGGCGAGTCCGGCGAGTATCCCGGCTCTGTGTCCTACTTCGAGCAGCGCCGGTGCTTCGCGGGGACGATCAACCGGCCGCAACAAATCTGGATGACGAAGAGCGGTACCGAGTCCGATATGAGCTATTCGTTGCCCATCCGGGATGACGACCGCATCTCTTTCCGGGTAGCCGCGCGCGAGGCCAACACCATCCGCCACATCGTGCCGCTCTCCCAGCTTGTCCTTCTGACCTCTGCCGTGGAGTGGTGTGTGACTTCGCTCAACTCCGACGCGATCACGCCGACGACGATCAGCGTTCGCCCGCAGTCGTACAACGGCGCTTCCAACGTGCAGCCGATCATCGCCAACAACACCATGATCTACGCCGCATCACGCGGGAACCACGTCCGGGAACTGGGCTACAACTGGCAGGCCAACGGGTTCATCTCTTCCGATCTTTCGCTTCGTGCGCCGCATCTTTTCGACGGCGACGAGATTTTAGACATGGCCTTCGCCAAGTCGCCCTACCCGATTGTCTGGTTCGTTACGCGATCCGGCAAGCTCCTGGGTCTGACCTACGTCCCGGAGCAGCAGGTCGGGGCGTGGCACTGGCACGATACCGACGGCACCTTCGAGTCGTGCGCGGTGGTCGCCGAGGGCGACGAGGATGTGCTGTATGTCGTCGTGCGACGGGAGATCGGCGGCGTGCAAAAACGGTTCGTCGAGCGCATGGCCTCGCGCAAATTCGACAACCCGGCAGACGCCTTCTTCGTGGATTGCGGCCTGTCCTACGCTTCCGGGGATGAGGCAACGACGTTCTCCGGCCTCTCTCACCTCGAAGGCAAGACGGTGAGCATCCTGTCCGACGGCGCGGTGCATCCGAGGCGCGTGGTCGAGGGCGGCAAGATCACGCTCGAGCATCCGGCCAGGATCGTGCACGTCGGCCTGCCCATCGAGGCGGATGCGCAGACCCTCCCCGTGCCCTTGATGCTTAAGGACGGCAGTTTCGGCCAAGGGCGGTTCAAGGCCGTGAACAAGGTCTGGCTGAGAGTTTTTCGATCATCGGGGATTTTCGCGGGGCCGGACGCCGATCACCTGGTCGAGGCCAAGCAGCGGATGAACGAGCCTTATGGATCGCCGCCCCGACTCAAAAGCGAGGAAATCCCGCTGGTGCTCACCCCCTCGTGGGCCGACAGCGGTCAGGTGTTCGTCCGGCAAAAAGACCCGCTGCCGCTGACCATTGTCAGCCTGACGGCAGAAATCGCTTTGGGAGGATGATTCATGGCGCTTGATTTTTCGTTGATTTCGGCGGTCACGCAGACCGCCGGCCTGCTGACCTCTGCCGCCGGCAGCTACTACAGCGCGAAGTCGCAAAAGTCGTCGCTCAATTACCAGGCGCAAATGAGCGCCCTGAATGCGCGCCTCTACGAACTCTCCGCGCAGTCCGCGCTTTCCGCCGGGAAGGTCGAGGCGGCGCAAACGGGATTGCAGTACGGCGCCCTCAAAAGTCGGCAGCGCGCCTCGATGGCCGCGCGCGGCATCGACCTTGGCGTGGGCAGCGCAGCGGAAACCCAGGCGTCGACCGAGTTGCTCAAGGACATCGACCTCAACACGATCAAGGCAAACGCCATGCGGCAGGCATTCGGCATCCGGTCGCAGGGGATCAACGCGCAAAACGAATCGCTCATGGCCTCGGCCTCCGCGTCCGGCATCTCGCCGGGAAGCTCGATGGCCTCGACCTTGCTCGGCGGCGCGGGTCAGGTGGCGGCTTCGTGGTATCAGTATTCACAAACTTCCCCAACCAACTCTCCGATGGTCTATATCGAGCAACCGAGATGAATGTTCCCGACACCTTCCAAAAGAATGCCAACATCTTGCCGGCGCACGGCGCGACCGCGCCAGCATTCCAGGATTTTTCCAGCCGGCAATCGCAGCAGTTGGGCCAGGGCATACAGCAGTTCGGCGCGGATATTGGCAAGATCGAGCAGGACATCGCGCATCGCGCCAATACGCTGAGGATCAACGACGGAACGAACCAACTCAAACAGTGGGAGCTTGACCTCACCTACAACAATGCACCCGGCAAGGATGCCGGTTACAAGACACTCCAGGGCAGCGACGCGATCAATCGCCCGAACAAGCAATCGCTGACAGAGGAATACCTGGGGAAGATGCAGAAGCGCTCCGACGAAATCATGGCTGGCATGAGCAACGATGCACAGCGCGAAGCCTTCGCAAAAGAATCGTCGAAAATCCTGGAATCGTTCCAGGAAAAATTGCTCCAGCACGAGCTTGGAGAATTCAACGTCTACGAGATGTCGAAGTCGACCGGGATCATCGACACTGAGCGCAAAGGAATCGCGCTGAACTACAACGATCCGAAAGCGGTAAACGAATCCATCGAGAAAATCGAAGCGGAAACCTACCGGCAATCCAAACTCATGGGGAAGTCCGCCGAATGGCAGGAAGCGGAAGCGCGAAAACAGACCAGCGGGGCGCTCCGGCTGGGGGCGGAAGCCGCGCTCGAAAACGGCAACGTCGATTACGCCAATGCGTATCTCGAACGGTACGCGAAGCAGATGGACGCGGTGGATATTCTGGCGGTCAGGGGACAGATCAACAAGGCTACCGACGCGCAGCACAGCCTCTCTGCCGCTGACAGTGTCATGAGTCAGGCGCAGCCGCGCATCGCGCCCACGGACTTCGACCGCGTGGCAGCCATCACCGCGCAGTCGGAATCCGGGAACAAGCACTTCAACGCGGACGGAACCGTCGTGACATCGAAGGCGGGGGCCATCGGCGTCATGCAGGTGATGCCGGACACCGCGCCCGAAGCGGCGAAGCTGGCCGGGTTGCTGTGGGACGAGGAACGTTATCGCAACGATCCGGAATACAACCGCGTGCTGGGCCGGGCCTATCTCGCCAAGCAGCTACAGGACTTCGGCGGCGATCCGGCCAAGGCGTGGGCCGCGTACAACGCCGGGCCGGGGAACCTGGTGAAGGCCCTCGAGAAAGCGGAAAAGCTGGCGAAGCTGGCGAAAAACGATCCCAACATTCAGGCAACACCCTGGCTCGAATTCCTGCCCAAGGAAACGCAGGATTACGTCATCAAGAACCTGGCGAAATTCGAGTCGGGACAGGGGAAGCCGAAACGCCCGACGCTCCAGGAACTCACCGAAGCCCTGCGCGCCGATCCGCGCATCGCCAACAACCCGGCGCGCTACAAGCTCGCGCACCAAGAAATCGAACGGAGATTCAAGGAACAGACCGACGCGATCAAGCAGCGCGAGGATGAAGCGGTGGCAACGGCCATGCGCGGCATCATCGAGAACGGTGGGCGCTACACCGATCTTCCGAACAGTATCCGTTCCGCCGTGCCGCCTGGGGAAGTCGACAATATCATCAGCTTCGCGCAGAAAATCAGCAAGGGCGACGACAGCACCAGCCCGTGGCTTTATCAAAAGCTGACCGAACACCCGGATGAATTGGCGAGATTGAGCGAAGACGCGTTTTTCGCACTGAAACGCGAACTGTCGGAAGCCGACTTCAAGCACTTCTCTCAGGAACGCGCCAAACGCAACGGCAACACGATGGGCAGCAATGGGCCGGGCGATCTCCCCACCCAGTCCATCAAGCAATCGCTCGATGAGCGCCTGCGCATGTTGAAAATCGACCCTTCGCCGAAGGATGACGGCGGCAACGATGCCGCGCGCATCGGGGCCATTCGCCGCTTCGTGGATCAATACTTCCTTGCGGCACAGCAGGAAGCCGGCAAGAAGTTCACCGACGCCGAAGTGTCGCGGCATCTCGATGAACTGTTCGTCAAAAACGCCACGTTCCACGGCCTCATCTCTGATTCGTCCGGCCCGATGCTCTCCATGAAGGAGGCGGGCAACATCGATAAAGCGACACGCAAAGAAATCGAGGCCGCATTCAAGCGCCAAGGCATCGACAGCCCGACTGACGCGCAAATCCTGAATGCTTACTGGAACCTACGGGTCACACGCCAATGAACAACGAATTCGACGATGCCGTCGCCGCCACACTGAACCCCGATCACCAAGCGGCTCAGGACGCCCGCATCGGGTTTTCCGTCGCGGTCGATACCCACCCCGATGCCTACGCCGAGGCGCGGCGCGTCGCCCGTCGTACCGGCGTGCCGGTAGATACCGTGCTCGCCCTGCCCAAGGAAATGAAGCGCCAGGACGCGGTGGGCGCCATCGACTTCGACACCCTGGCGAAGACATCGCCAGCCACGGTCGCACTACTGGCCGATATGGAAAAAGCCAAGCTCGCCCACGACGACGTGGAGAACCTGTCTGGCATCGAGAAAACAATAAAGGTCGCCGGGAACGCGGCGAGTGCCTTTGGTTCGTTCGTTCACGCGCTCAACGAGGGCGCAGCGGGGGGTGCGCAATGGCTCACTGAGACCGCCGCGCCGCTCCTCGATCCCTTGACCGGTCGAATCCTGCCGGAGAACCCCCTGCGTCGGGCGGCGGAAGGTTGGACGAAAATTCGCCAGCGTTCCGAAGCCGCTTCGGACGCCATGATGCCGAAATCCGATAGCCTTGCGGAATCGGCGATCTATTCCGGGCTGCAATCGATGGGCGTTTCTTTGTCCATGCTGCCGCTCGTCATCGCCAGCGGCGGAACCGCCGCGCCGATGCTGGCCGGGATGGGTATCATGACAGGCGGTCAATCCTACGGAAATGCGCGGGACAAAGGCAAGGGCGTGCTGCCGTCGCTCGTCTTCGGCGCTTCGCAGGGCCTCATCGAGGCCGGGACTGAAATGATTGGCCTGCCCGCGCTGCTCTCGCTCTTGAAGCCCGGCGGCGCGGTCAAGAAGGGGCTGGAGTACCTCATCAAGGAACAGGGCGGCGAGCAGGTCGCCACGCACTTACAGGAACTGAACGACTGGGCGATGACCCCGGATCAGTCCTTTGGGGAATACCTGGTTGAACGTCCGGAATCGGCGCTCTCCACCGCCATCGCCACCGCCGTGGCCGGCGGCGGGCAGGTGACGATCATGAAGGGCCTCGAAGTCCTGTCCCGGAAGAATGGCGTCCAGATCATCCA
>JAIRZG010000232.1 GCA_031267345.1 Zoogloeaceae bacterium | reverse complement strand
GCCGCCCGCTGTGGAAGGCATGACCAGCCTGCGCGGGGTGCTGGTTCCAATAGTGGATCTGGCCAAGTATGCTTGGGTGGATTCCGACGTCAAGCGTGACGTCATGATCGTCACCGAGTACAACGGTCACACCCAAGGCTTTCTGGTGGAAGCGGTCGATACCATCCTGCGGCTGGACTGGAGCATGATGCGTGTGCCGCCGGAAATGCTCATGGCGCAGATGGGCGGTCTGGTGACGGCGGTCACGGAACTGGAAGACGGGCGGCTGATCATGATGATGGACGTGGAAAAAATCCTCGCCGACACCGCGCGCGCCGATGACGATGATATGCGCTTCAAGAATCTGCCGCAACTGGACGATCCGGATTTGACGGTGTTTTTCTGCGACGATTCCGTGGTCGCCCGCAAGCAGGTGATGCGAACGCTGGATGCGATGGGCATCAAGTATGTGGCCGCCAACAATGGTCAGCAGATGTGGGAAGAACTGGAAAAAATGGCGAATTACGCCAACAATCTTGGCAAATCGCCTGCGGAAATGATCAGTCTGGTGCTGACCGACATTGAAATGCCCGCCATGGACGGCTATATTCTGACCAAGAAAATCAAGAACGACGCCCGTTTCGCCTCGATTCCCGTCATCATGCACTCGTCGCTTTCCGGCATGTCCAACCAGAAACTCGGACTTTCGGTTGGGGTAGACGAGTATGTTCCCAAATTCGAGCCGCAGCGCCTTTCGGAAACCCTGGCGCGGCGTCTGGTTCATAACAGCAGCAACGTGCCTGCGCCTGTGGCCGCCTGACATCGGGAGAAGCTCATGAACGTCAAAGAAAACAGGAACCTTCTGGATGGCGTGGATGCCCGCACACGGTTGGCGGGTTCCAACCAGATGGAGATCCTGCTGTTTTCCCTGGGCACCAACGAAACTTTCGGCATCAACGTGTTCAAGGTGCGCGAAGTCGGGCGTACGCCGCACATCACCAAAACGCCCAACATGCCGCGCGGCGTGGAAGGTCTGGTGTCCCTGCGCGGTAATGTGATTCCCGTGCTGTCGCTGGCTTCTTTCCTCGATCTGGAAGCGCCGCCCGCGCCGGGTCTGGCGACCAGCATGATGGTCGCCGAATACTCCAAGCGCACCCTGGGGTTTCTGGTGCATGAAGTCGACCGCATCATTCGCGTGGACTGGGAAAAGGTCAAGGCGCCGGAAAGCGTCCTGAGCGCCAATCAGGGCTTGATTACCGCCGTTATCGAACTGAATGACGGGCATCTGGTGTCCATTCTTGATGTCGAGCAGATTCTGTCCAATGCCTTTGGCGAGGCCATCATTGTCGATGTGCAACCAGCGCGGGTGAAGGAAGACACCAATGTCTTCTTCGCCGACGACTCCATCGTGGCGCGCAAAAAAATCGCCGAAGTGCTGGACAAGCTGGGCGTCAAACACAAACACGCCAACAATGGCGCGGAAGCCTGGACGCGCCTGCAAGCCATCGCCGCGCACGCCAAACAGGTGGGAATGCCGATACGCGACGAGATCAGCCTGATTCTGGTCGATGCCGAAATGCCGGAAATGGATGGTTATGTGCTGACCAAGAACATCAAGTCGGATCCCAATTTTGCGGGGGTGCCGGTGGTCATGCACTCTTCCCTGTCGTCCGAGGCCAATCGCGCCATGGGCAGGTCGGTGGGCGTGGACGCCTATGTCGCCAAGTTCGACGCGGAAGTGCTGGCGGATACCCTGCGTCCGTTGGTGGAGCGTTGAAATGAACATAAACATAACTTACGGGGGTGCAGGATCATGCCGGATTCCAAAATGAGAATTCTGGTGGTGGATGATTTTTCCACCATGCGGCGCATTGTGCGCAATCTTCTGAAAGAGCTCGGGTTTACCAATGTCGATGAGGCCGAGGACGGCGCCATCGCGCTGCAAAAACTCAATACCGAGACGTTCGAGTTCGTCATTACCGACTGGAACATGCCCAACATGGACGGCCTGACCTTGTTGCAGACCGTGCGTTCCACGCCGACCCTGAAACACCTGCCGGTGTTGATGATCACGGCGGAAGCCAAGAAGGAAAATATTATCGCCGCCGCCCAGGCAGGCGCGAGCGGCTATATTGTCAAGCCTTTCACGGCAGCAACGCTTTCGGAAAAGCTGGGCAAGATTTTTGAAAAAATGGCTGCGGCCTGAAGTCTTGGAGAAACGCATGTCCGCTGATAACGACTCCCTCGATTTGGAAGCGCTTTTTGACAGCGTAGCGGCTTCCGTTCATCCGGCAGCCGCGCCGCCGTCCGCCGCTTCCCCGGAAATCGGCGATAACGATGATTTGCAGGCGCTTTTCGATTCTGTCGTCGCGGAAGCGCGGCATGACGTTAAACCCGCGCCCGCCGTGTCCACAGCGCCCGCCGCGCCGATCACCGGCGATGCTGGCGAAGGCGGCGACTGGCCCGCGCAGGAAAATGTCTTCAACCGCATTGGGCAAATGGCGCGGCAGTTGCACACCACCCTGCACGAACTGGGTTATGACAAACTTCTGGAAAACACGGTCAGCGTACTGCCGGACGCCAAGGACAGACTGGCTTATGTCGCCAATCTTACCGAACAGGCCGCCTGTCGGGTGTTGAACGCCACCGATGTGGCGCAACCGGCGATGGACGCGCTGGAAGGCACGGCAAAATCGTTGGGCGCGCGTTGGGACAAGGTGTTCGCCAATCAGATGACGACCGCCGAATTCCGGCAGCTGGCGGAAGAAACGCGCGCGTATCTGAATGGCGGCCTGTCGGAAAAAACCGACATCGTTAACGCGCAACTGATGGAAATCATGATGGCGCAGGACTTTCAGGATTTGACCGGACAGGTGATCAAGAAAATTGTCGCTTTGGCGCAGGATCTGGAAAACGGCCTGATGTCGGCCTTGCTGGAAATCGTGCCGCAAAGCAGGCGTTCGGAGGAAGTATCCAATCTGATGAACGGGCCGGTCATCAATGCCGAAGGGCGTTCCGATGTGGTAGTCAATCAAGAGCAGGTCGATGATCTGCTGGACAGTCTGGGTTTCTGAGGAGGATAGGAAAATGAGCGATTTTGCCGGCATGGAAGACCTTTTGCAGGACTTTCTGCAAGAGGCCAGTGACCTGTTGTCCGGTGTCGACAACAAGCTGGTCGATCTGGAAAAAAGCCCGGAGGATCGGGGTTTGTTGAATGACATTTTCCGTGGCTTCCACACCATCAAGGGCGGGGCGGGCTTTTTGAACGCGACTGAACTCGTCACCCTTTGCCACCGCACGGAAACCCTGTTCGACAAGCTGCGGAATGGCGAGCTTGCCCTGTCGCCCGAATTGATGGACATGATCATGGCCGCCACCAAAGGGGTGCGCGACATGTTCGGCGACCTTTCTTCCGGCGTACAGCCGCCACCCGCACCCGCTGATCTGCTGGCTTCCCTGAAAGCGGCGGCGGAAAGCCAGCCCGCGTCCGCCGCCGCGCCGCCGCCTGTCGCGCTCGCGCCGTCGGTGGCCAGTGCGGGCGGCCCGGATTGGGATGCTTTGCATGCCGCCGTCAGCGGTCCGCCGCAAACCGCAGTTTCCGGCGAAGTCATTCCCGCCGCCGTCGGCGCGCATGACGTGGATGGCACTGAAGCCAGAAGCAATGTTCCCGCGCCACAGGCGCACAAGAGCACGGGTGGCGGCGGCAGACGGGTTGAGACCACGCGCGAAAACACCATTCGCGTCGATACCGCCCGTCTGGATCAGGTCTTGAACCTTTCCGGCGAAATCGGCCTGACCAAGAACCGGCTGACCAGTTTGAGAGCCGACATCCTGGCGGGCAAGAACGATTCCGAAACCCTGCACGCGCTGGATCAGGCGGTAAGCCAGCTTGATCTGCTGGTCTCCGATTTGCAGAATTCGGTGATGAAAACCCGGATGCAGCCCATTGGACGACTGTTCCAGAAGTATCCGCGCATTGCCCGCGATCTGGCGCGGCAACTGGGCAAGGATGTGGAACTGGTGCTGGCGGGGGAAGAAACCGAAGTCGACAAGAACATGATCGAAGACTTGTCCGACCCCTTGATTCACCTGATTCGCAACGCTGTCGATCACGGCGTGGAAAATCCCGAAGTTCGCGCTGCCGCCGGCAAATCGGCCAAGAGTCTGGTGCGTCTGGAAGCGCGGCAGGAAGGCGATCATATCGTCATCATCGTAGCCGACGACGGGAATGGCATGGTGCCGGAAACCATTCGCGCCAAGGCAGTGGAAAAGGGACTGATCAGCGAGGAAGAAGCCAACACCCTGGATGATCGCCAGAGCTTCAACCTGATTCTGCTGCCCGGTTTCTCCACCAAAACCCAGATTTCCGACGTTTCCGGGCGCGGTGTGGGCATGGATGTGGTGAAGACCAATATCCAGAAGTTGAACGGCTCCATCGAAATCCGTTCGGAAATCGGCAAGGGTTCGGTGTTCCTGATTTCCCTGCCGCTGACGCTGGCGATCCTGCCGGTGCTGCTGGTGCTGCTGGGCGACCAGCCCTTTGCCCTGCCGCTTTCCCTGGTGCGCGAAATTCTGCCCATCGAGCGTGACAAGGTGCAGGAGGTCGGCGGCAAATCCACGCTGGTGGTGCGCGGCGAGATTCTGCCGATCATCCCGCTGGTGCGTCTGCTCGGCTGGCCGCAGGAGCGTTATCCCGAATACGGCGTGCTCATGCAGACGGCGGAGCGCAGCTTCATTCTTGGCGTTGATAGTTTTGCCGGACGCGATGACGCCGTGATCAAGTCGCTGGAAGATTTCCGTCCGCACGGCGTCGCTGGCGTGACCACGCTTTCCAACGGTCAGATCGTGCTGATTCTGGACATGAAGGAATTGCTCACCGATCCCGGCAGCGCCATCAGCGGGCGCGTCCCGGCGCTTGAGGCGGGTTGAGCGCAAGGAAGGGAAGCGTCGATGCCATCGCCACAAGGCGTTCGTGTGACGATAGCATCGACGGTTCGGTTGCTTCCCATATTTTGTCGTGTTGCGTCAATTTGCGTCAGTTGAGGCCGTAACATGATAAACGCAAGAATAAAAATACTTTGGAATCATGGGTATAAGATATCCTTGCGCTGGTATATATTTTGATACGGTCAAAAGATGTCACTTTTTGACGCGAATGAGGACATGGTGAACGCAATCCGGCAGAAACTTACGGGGAAGAAACGCGGGGCGCGCGCCATCCACGCTCTGTGGTTGTCGGGCGGACGGCTTTCTGCCGCTGTCCGCCTTGTGTCCTGTCTTGCGTTTTCCCTCGCGTTTTTTCTTGTTCCTGCCGCTCCGGCCCTTGCCGCCGCCAATGAGAACACTTGCTGCAATGACGCCAGCGGTCGCCTGGTCTGCGGCGACATCATGCCGCCGCGCTGCAATGGTCGTGAGCTGAAAGTTTATAGCCAGCAGGGTTTTTTGATCCGCATCGTTCCTCCGCGCATGAGTGAAGAAGAAAAAAAACGGGCGGCGGAAGAAGCCGAACGCGAGCGGAAAGAACAGGAACGCATCCGTGATCAGGCGCGCAAGGATAATGCCTTGCGGCAAACCTATGCCGACGTGGCGGATCTGGAACGGGTGTGGGCGCGCAGCGAAGCGCCTGTCAAGGTTGCCATCCAGAACGCCCAGTCCCTGATTGACGCCGCGCAAAAACGCAAAAAGGCGCTGGAAGATGAAGCGGCGGATTCCGGCAAGCTGGCTCCGGAGACGGCAAACCAGATGCGGAACGAAGAAATCGCCATCAAGGCGCAAAGCGAACTGCTCGCAATCAAGAAAAACGAACTGGCGCAGATTCGCGCCAGATTTACCGAAGACCGCGACCGCTACATTCTGCTGACTACGCCGGGCGCCGTTGCGACCGACAAAGTCGCTGCCCCGCGCTGACCGCTTGCTGCGCCGGCAGGCAAAGCGGCTATAATCGGCGGCGTCCTGAACGCGCTACTGGCGTTTTATCTTCGCTTTTCCTTTTCCCGATCATGATTCCTTTTTCTTCTGATGCGCGCGCGGCGGCTCCCGTTGAATTCGGCAAGGTCGTTATCTACGGCGTCGGGCTGATTGGCGGTTCCTTCGCGCTGGCGCTGAAATCGGCGCGGGCGGTGGGGGAAGTGGTGGGTTTCGGACGGCGACCGGCAACCTTGGCGCAGGCTTGCGAACTGGGCATCATCGACCGGGTGGGCGTGAATCCAGCGCATGAACTCGCGGACGCCGATCTGGTGCTGGCAGCGACACCCGTAGGACAGATGCCCGCCGTGTTCGCCCGCATCGTCCCCTACCTCGGCGCGCATGGCGTAGTCACCGATGGCGGCAGCACCAAAACCGATGTCGCGCGGGCGGCGTATGCGGCCTGTGGCGACCAGTACCGCGACAAAATCCGCCAGTTCGTGCCCGCGCATCCGGTTGCGGGCGCGGAAAACAGCGGCGTGACCGCCGCGAAAAGCGATCTGTTCCAGGGTCGCAAGGTGGTGCTGACGCCCTTGCCGGAAAATGACGACGCATCCCTGGATCGCGTCAAACGCGCCTGGAGCCTGTGCGGCGGAGAACTCTGCGAACTGACGCCGGAGCAGCATGACCGTGTTTTCGCCGCCGTCAGTCACCTGCCGCATCTTCTGGCCTTCGCACTGGTGCGCGATCTGGCGGAACGCCCGGACGCGCCGCTCTTTTTTGACTTTGCCGCTTCCGGCTTCCGCGATTTCACCCGCATCGCCGCCAGCCACCCGGAAATGTGGCGCGACATCTGTTTGGCCAACCGCGCCGCCCTGCTGCAAGAAATCGACGCCTATCAGCAGCAGTTGCGCGATTTCAAAATCGCGCTGCAAAAAAACGACGGCGCGACGCTGGAACAAGGATTTACGGTTGCCCGCCACGCGCGACGGGCGTGGGGGGAGAAGCGGCGGGAAACGCAATGATTGCCATGATTTCGGGTTGACGCCCACGTATGATCGAATTAGTCTGCGTCTGGCGCCTTTTCAGGTGAGTGTCGGGTTTTGTGAGCCTGGCTGCTCCGGGGATACCCCGGGGACTTTACGGTAGTTTCGTTATCCTTTGCCTGAACCGCTCACGCCTGCGGCGTGTCCAGTTCAGGCGATACACGACAGGCTGGAAAGGTTGCCGCTTCCCGTTTGTTTCTGGTTGTCATGGATGCTCTCCTTTCTTCTTCTCCACCGACTCCTGTTGTTCGCAAAGTGGCGGAAGCCTTGGCGAATGCTTTTCTTGCCGGGGAATATACGCAAG
>JAIRZG010000230.1 GCA_031267345.1 Zoogloeaceae bacterium | reverse complement strand
CCCCCCCCCCCCCCCCCCCCCCCCCCCCCCCGCCAGATTTCCTGCCAGGCGCTGGTTGGGATATTGCCGCCGCCAATGATGATGGCGTCCGCAAATACCTGACGCGCAGCTTGTCCGGTTTCCATGAAATTTTGAAAAGCAGGACTGAAGAGGCAGGAAATACCAATCAGGTCAGGTTTGAAATCCAGTTGACTCAAGCGATCCCGGGCAAAGGCGAAGAAACTATCGTAAGCAAAAGTCGCACAAGTGACGGCTTCGACGTTAAAATCAAGTAATTCGACCACGACATCCACATATTTTTTCAGGAAGGCGCTGATGGATAAAATGCCAAGCGGCAGGTCGGTCGGCGGCAGGTTATAAAACCTGCCGTCCTGCTTCCAGCAGGTGCGTTGATTATCATCTGGATTAGTGAATGTTCCGAAGGTAATGTGCATGGGAACAAGAAACAATATATTCACGCCATGAATTCTCCGATTGGGAAAACCCTGAATAAACCAAAATTCGTCATTTCCTCGACAAGCGGGAATGACGGTTATTCAGAGTCCCTTTACAACAAAATTGTGTTGTAAGCATCCTGGGTTGTACATCAATGATTTTCCAGCCTGTCATCCCGCAGGATAACCACTTTCAATTCCGGATTGTACTGTTCGCGGATGATACGGGCAACTTCATCGGAATAGCTGGCCGCCATGACGATGACCGCCTGTACCGGGTCGCTTTTCAGCGTTGCGGGCGGGACGATGGGCAGGTGGGTGGCAGGGGTGCATTTGCCCTGTTTGAACGGCGCGGAATCCACGACATAACGCAACCGCCCGGCAATGCCGGAGAGCGCAATGACGGCCAACGCCTGGTGGCCTGCCCCCCAAACGGCAACGCTTCGCGGCGGAAAACACTCCAGAAAGGCGGTGAGCGCGCATTCGATCTGGTCACGGCGGGCATGGATCAACGACAGATCGACCGTGGAGCGTTTGCGCACCGTGGCGGACAGGATGTAGTCATGCCAGACGCTCCGGCGCTCCAGAATTTCAAATCCCGCGGTTTGCAAAGTGTAGCACAGGGTATCGGCGGTGAAATAGGAAAGATGATCGCTGATGAATTCAGAATAAAGCCCCTGGCGCAAAATCATGTCGAAATTTGGCGCTTCGATCAGGCCAATGGCGTGGTCTTCCAGATTGTTGCGGATACCGCGCAGACTGGCGACGGGATCCGGCCAGTGTTCAATGAAATTGAAGCTGGCAAAGGCATCGAACCGCGGCAGGCGCAATCGCTGGCAATTGCGCCCGATATAAGCGCGACTGGCGGATAAGCCAGCGTGCCGACAGGCGGCGACAGAGACCGCCGAGTATTCAATGCCGTGCGCCTGCACACCCGCAGTCTGCAACAAATGGAGATATTCGCCGCGTCCGCAGCCGATTTCGAGGAGTCGTTTGCCACGCAAATCGTAGCGCGCGATCCAGTCGGCGAACTGATCGCGGCGAAAGGCTTCCATCTCCGGCGAGTAGGCGGTAGCCCGGATGACTTCACGGTAATAGGGAACGGGCGGGCCGGGAAGCTGCGCCAGGCCGCAGAATGCGCAGGCGTGGAGCCGCAAATCCGCGCCGCGGTCGGCGGCGACTTCCGCCGAAGCCGGGAAATTTTGCGCGAAAACGGGCATGTTTTTGTACTGCAGCAGGGGTAATTTCGGGAGCGGCGCGTGACAAACCCGGCAGCGAGAGAGGGGGGAGGGGGTCATTTCAGAAGGATGAGGCAGGCGCACTGTATGATTTTGTTCTAAAAACAATATCAGTTTTGCATCCAGTGCGCAAGTGGACTGTTTTCAGGAATGCCGTTGTTTTCATTTTCCAGCAAGAAATTAGCGACAGGCCTTCAGGCCTGTCGGTCTAACGTGTTTTGGAAGGGGTTTCTCTCCCCTCCCAAAACGGTCGCCTGAAACCCCGCCCTTTAGGGCGGGGTTTCAACCAGAGTTGGTTTTACGATGAAGTCATAAATTGTGTTATCTTCGGAAAATCCGGAGAGGGGTGACAAGCTACACTGGGACCACCGCGCCTTCCAATGCCAGGGTCGGCAGCAGGATTGCTAACAAATTTTCATGCTCCAGCCCTGTGTGTCTGTCCCTTCCGGTTCTCCACCACCCGCTGTCGTGGTGGTAAACTCTGCATTTTTGCAAAATCCGGGCGCGCCCGATTCATCGACAGGTCAAACATGATCGACATTAAAAAAGCAGTGCTCGCCTACTCTGGCGGGCTGGATACTTCGGTAATTCTCAAGTGGTTGCAAGATACCTACCAGTGCGAGGTAGTGACGTTCACCGCCGATCTGGGGCAGGGCGAGGAACTCGAACCGGCACGGCAGAAGGCGCTGCAATTCGGCATCAAGCCGGAAAACATCTTCATCGACGACCTGCGCGAAGAATTCGTGCGCGATTTCGTCTTTCCCATGTTCCGCGCCAACGCCATTTACGAAGGCGAGTATCTGCTCGGCACCTCTATCGCCCGCCCGTTGATTGCCAAGCGGCTGATTGAAATCGTGGAGAAGACCGGCGCGGACGCCATCTCGCATGGCGCGACCGGCAAGGGCAACGATCAGATGCGCTTTGAACTCGGCGCTTACGCCCTGAAACCCGGCATCAAAATCATCGCCCCGTGGCGCGAATGGGATTTGCTCTCGCGTGAAAAACTGCTCGCCTACGCCGAAAAGAACGGCATCCCCGTGGAGATGAAGCATCGGCAGGGCGGTTCGCCGTACTCAATGGACGCCAACCTGTTGCACATTTCCTACGAAGGCCGCCATCTGGAAGACCCGGCGGCGGAAGCGGAAGAAGAAATGTGGCGCTGGACGGTTTCGCCGGAAAAAGCGCCCGATCAAGCCGAATACGTCGATCTGGATTTTGAGCGCGGCGATCTGGTCGCCCTCAACGGGCAACGCCTGAAGGCGCGCGAACTGCTGGCAACGCTGAACAAACTGGGGGGCAAGCACGGCATCGGTCGGCTTGACCTCGTGGAAAACCGCTACGTCGGCATGAAGTCGCGCGGCTGCTACGAAACTCCCGGCGGCACGATTCTGCTGAAGGCGCACCGCGCCATCGAATCCGTCACTCTCGACCGCGAAGCCGCCCACTTGAAGGATGACCTCATGCCGCGCTACGCCAGCCTGATTTACAACGGCTACTGGTGGAGTCCCGAACGTTATGCGCTGCAAGCCTTAATCGACTACACCCAGCAAAACGTGAACGGCGCCGTGCGCCTGAAACTCTACAAAGGCAATGTCATCGTCGCGGGACGCGATTCCAAAACGGATTCCCTGTTCGATTCCACCATCGCCACCTTCGAGGACGACGCCGGCGCCTACGACCAGAAGGACGCTGCGGGCTTCATCAAACTGAATGCGTTGCGTTTGCGGATTGCGGCGAATCTGAAGGCGCGCAAGCAACAGAAATAGATGGGGACTTGTCCTCTTTCATCCAATCAGGGCGGCCCGTCGTGGTCGCCCTGATATTCCAATAGGTTACAACATGACCAGCAAAACAGATTCCTTCGACAATGTTTCCGTGCTGAAAGCGGGCAATGTCTATTTCGACGGCAAGTGCGTCAGCCATACCGTGCTGTTTGCCGACGGCTCCAAAAAAACCATCGGCGTGATTTTGCCGTCCACGCTCACCTTCAACACTGGCGCGCCGGAAGTGATGGAGACCGTCGCCGGCGCCTGTCGCGTGCGGCTGCAAGGCGAAACGGAATGGAAAACCTGCGGCGCGGGCGAATCCTTCAACGTCCCCGGCAATTCCAGCTTCGAGATTGAAGTGACGGGCGAGCCGTATCACTACGTTTGCTATTACGCTTAAGGGAGTTCAATCATGCCTTCTTTTGACTTTACTTCCGAAGCCGACATGGAAGCCTTGAAAAACGCCGTGGATGTCGCCGCGCGGCAGATCGACAACCGCTACGATTTCAAGGGCACTGCCGCCAAGGCGGAACTGGACGAAAAAAACAAAACCATCATCCTGCACGGCGATTCCGATTTTCAACTCGACCAGATCAAAGACATCCTTTTTCCGGCGATGGAGAAAAAGGAAAAGGAAAGCGTCAAACGCCTCGACCAGCAGAGCGTACAAAAAGTTTCCGGCAACAAGGTCAAGCAGGAACTGAAAATCAAAAGCGGCATTGAAACCGAACTGGCGAAAAAAATCGTCAGGCTGATAAAAGACAGCAAAATCAAGGTGCAAGCGTCCATTCAGGGCGACGCCGTGCGGGTGCAGGGCGCGAAACGCGACGACCTGCAAGCGGCGATTGCGCTGGTCGGCAAAAGCATCACCGATTTTCCGGTCCGCTCCGGCAATTTTCGGGATTAGTAGTTCAACATTTTGTCACGTTGTCGCAGGGGAAATGCGGTTTACAATTCGTGGCGGCCTTCTGTAAGTCAGAGGGCGCGGAAATTTTCCACACGGGATAACACGTTTTCATGCGCCGCCTTTTTCGTTTGTTCTTCTGGTTCCTGTTCGCGCTTTATCTGGGCTTTACGGCGCTGACGCTGGTATTGCGCTTCTGGCTGCTGCCGGAATTGCCGCGCTATCAGCCGGAAATCGAGACGCTGGTCAGTCGCGCGTTGGGAACGGAACTGCGGTTGGGACGACTGGAAGCGCGTTGGTCGGGACTGAATCCGGGCGTGACCTTGCATGATGTGCAGATTTTCAATGCCGAAGGCGCGGCAGCCTTGCGATTGGCGCGGGTCGACGGCGTGTTGTCCTGGCATTCGCTGTTGTCCTTGTGGCAGGGTGAGCCGACCTTTGCGCTGCTGTCTCTGGAAAAGCCGGAACTGCTGATTCGGCGTGACAGGGAAGGCAGGATTTTTGTGGCGGGTCTGCCGCTCTCCAGCGCAGAAGAGGAAGACCAGGGCGATGGCGCGGCGTTGAAGTGGTTGCTGGCGCAGCAGCGCATTCGCATTCAGGACGCAAGGCTGATCTGGCAGGATGATCTCCATGCCGCGCCGCCGCTGGTATTGCAGTCGGCGCATCTGGAGTGGCGCAATCGCGGGCGGCGGCATCGTTTCGGACTGGTGGCGCAGCCACCCGCGCATCTGGCGGCGGCGCTGGAGGCGCGCGGGGAATTATCCGGCGACGCGGCGGATTGGCGGGCGTGGCGCGGGCAGGTCTATACGCGACTGGAAGCGGCGAATCTGCCGGAAATTCATCAACGGCTGGAACAAAATAGACTCACTGCGGAAGGTGTGCGGATTGAGCGCGGAATCGGCGCCCTGCGTCTCTGGGCGCAGCGCGGCGAACGCGGCTGGCAGGGCACGGGCGATGTGGCGTTGGTGGATGCCCGTCTGCGTCTGGGCGCGGATTTGCCCATGTTGGAAATCTCGCGCTTGCAGGGACGGCTACAGGCGTCGCGCGGCCTGTCCTCCGATCTTGTCTCCTGGCGCGTCGCCAGCCGCGACCTGACGCTGGCAGCGCAATTACCCCAAGGCGACGCCATCCGCATCCCCGATCTGGACATGCAGATTGAATGGCAAATGCGCGTGGAAAGCGATACCGCCAACAACGCGGAAACGCCTTCCGCGAACAAAACATGGCCGTCCGCAAAAACCGCCAGGACGGCAAGGGTTTCCGTCAATGCGCTGGATTTGGCGCAGCTTGTCCGCCTGACGGAAGCTTTGCCGCTCACGCCCGAAACCCGCGACCGGATCGCCCGCCATCAGCCGCAAGGCGTGTTGCGGCAGGTGAAAGCGCGCTGGAATCCGGACCTGTTCGCGGAGAACGCGGCTCGCCAAGACTACAGCGTGGAGGCGGCTTTTGAACGGCTGGGATTCAAGGCGGTGGACAAGACGCCGGGCGTTTCCGGGTTTTCCGGCAAGCTGGTCGCCAACGCGACGGGCGGCAAGCTCACGCTGGAGAGCCAGCAGGCGACGCTGGCCCTGCCCGCCGTGTTCGACGAGCCGCAGTTTCCGCTGACGCGCCTCTACGCGCAGGTCGAGTGGCGACGCAACGCCAAGGGGATGAAGGCGGAAATTCGCGCCCTGGACTTTGTCTCGCCGCATGTGCAGGGAAAGACGCGCGGCAGTTATCAAAGTCTGGCGGAAGGGCCGGGCGAAATTGATCTTCAGGGCGAATTTACCGAGGCCAAGGCGACGGAGGTCTGGCGTTACATGCCGCGCGTCGTGCACCCGAATGTCGCCCAATGGCTGCGCAGCGCGTTGCTGGCGGGAACGGGGACGGGCAGTTTGCGCTTGCGCGGCGATTTGCGGGACTTTCCTTTTGAGCCGTCCAGAAAAGAGACGGGCGAATTCAGTGTGCGCGTTCAGGCAAAAGATATTCATCTGCATTATGGCGAGGGCTGGCCGGAGATGGAGGACATCCACGGTAATCTGGAATTTGGCGCGGGAATGAAAATTTCGGCCTCCGGCGCGCGTTCGTTGGGCGCGCAGGTGCGCAATGCGCAGGTCGAAATTCCCCGCTTTCATACCAAAACGCCGCATCTGCTGGTGACTGGCGAGGCCAGCGGCCCGACAGCGGAATTCCTGCGCTTTATCGAGCAAAGCCCGGTCGCGGGCTTTATCGGTCACGCCACCCGCGACATGAGCGCCAGTGGCGCGGGGCGGCTGGAACTCAAGCTGGATTTGCCGCTCGCCGACATGGCGGCGACCACCGCCGAAGGGCGTTATCATTTTCTCGATAATCAGGTGCGGTTCATGCAGGGATTGCCGCCCGCGCAGAATGTGCAGGGCGTTCTGGAATTTTCCGGACAGATGGCGCGCGCCGATGAACTCAAGGGCAGGTTGCTGGGCGCGCCTTTCCGTCTGACGATTGCGCCGGAAGAACAGGCGGGCGGGACGCAGAAGACGATACATGTTCAGGCCAAAGGCGGCGCGTCGGCGCAGGAATTGATGCGCTACGTCAAACATCCGCTGCGGACGGCGCTTTCCGGCAACATCCTCTGGCAGGCGGATGTTCGCATCGCGCCCAAGGCATCCGAGTTTCTCGTGACCTCCACGCTGGAAGGCCTGACGTCCACCCTGCCTTTCCCCTTCGCCAAAAGCGCCGGGGAAACCTGGCCCTTGCGGGTGCAGGGCAATCGGGGCGCGGGGGAGCGCGAACAGATCCGGATCACGCTGGGCGATGGCGTCCGCCCACGGGTTGCGGCGCTCCTGTTGCGCCGCGCGGGCGAGTTGGAACGCGGCGCAATCGGCATTGGGCAAGCGCCGCGTCTGCCGGAAAGCGGTTTGAACCTTTATGTGCGCCAGACGCGCCTGAATCTGGATGCCTGGCGGCGACTGCTGTTTGCCGGTAACGTCGGCGGCGCGACAGCAGAGGCGCAGGAAGCGGAGGCGGTCGGCCTGCCCGCGCTCAACCTGGCGGCGCTTGAAGCGCAAAAAATCATCGCCTTTGGCGCGACGCTGAACAACGCCAGCCTGCGCTTGCGCCCTGAAGGCGAGCAAATGCGCGTCACGGTGGCGGCGGATGAACTGGTGGGCGATATTGCCTGGGATGGCGATCGGAATGCGGATCGCGGCGGCAAGATTACGGCGGATTTGCGCCGCTTGCGGTTGGGCGACGCGGACGCCGCTGCGGAGGGCGGTGAAACCGATACCGCCAGTATTCCCGCCGAACTCCTTGAAAGTCTGCCCGGCATGGATATTCGCATTGGCGATTTTGCTTATGGCGAACGCCACTTCGGGCGTCTGGAATTGCAGGCGGAAAACGCGGGCGGACAGTGGCATTTGCAGCAGATTGTCATCGAAAATCCGGAAGGGCGTCTGACGGGCAACGGCTTCTGGCGTCTGCGCCCATCGGCGGGCGAGCGGCAATCCGGCATGAGCAATCTGGCGTTCCAGCTGGAAAGCGGCGACAGCGGCAAGCTGCTGGCGCGGCTGGGTTATCCCGGCATGGTTCGGGGTGGCGCGGCGCGGCTGGAAGGCAATCTGGAATGGGCGGGATCGCCTCTGGATCTCGACCCGGCAACCCTGGAGGGCGACCTGAAACTTCTCGCCCAACGCGGGCAGTTTTCCCGCATCGAACCCGGCGTGGGCAAGCTGTTGGGGCTGCTTTCCCTGCAATCTTTCACGCGCAGGCTTTCCCTCGATTTCCGCGACATTTTCAGCGAAGGCTTCACCTATGACCGCATTGACGCCAAAATGCGCGTCAATGAAGGCGTGCTCACCACGGACGGCGACCTGCAAATCGTCAGTCCTTCCGGTCGGGTGCTGATGAATGGGCAGGTCGACATGAAAGACGAAACCCAGGATCTGCACCTCACCATGCAGCCCGAACTGGGCGGCGTGGCGGCGGTGGGCACGGCGATCGCCATCAATCCTCTGGTGGGAGCCGCCGCGCTGTTGGCGCAACGTTTTTTGCAAAATCCCCTGAACAAGGTCTTCAGCCTGCAATACGCGGTCACGGGTTCCTGGTCTGACCCGAAAGTCGAACGCCTCTCGATATTGCCCGATATTCATCCGAACGGGACAGCGGAACCCCCCGCCGCAGAACATGGCGATGTCCATGCGCCAGACGCGCCGGAAACCATCGCCGCGCCGGAGAAAGAGGAAGCACTGGAAGAAAAGGCGGACGAAGCGCCATGAGCGCGCCGCAAAACGCGCGACTGGCGGGGGTGCAGATGGTATCCGGCGCGTTGGTGGCGGAAAACCTCGCGCTCGCGGCGCGTTTGCTGGCGCAGGCGGCGGATGCGGGGGCGCAGCTTGCGGCCTTGCCGGAATTTTTCCCCATTCTGGACGATGACGCCGCCGCCCGTTTTGCCGCCAGCGAACCCTTTGGCGCAGGCCTCATCCAGGACTGGCTGCAAGAGACCGCCTTGCGGCATCGCTTGTGGTTGTGCGCCGGTTCCATACCCTTGCGTTCGGATACGCCGGGGCGCATTTACAACAGCGCCCTGGTCTTCGATCCAACGGGCGTGTGCCGCGCCCGCTACGACAAAATCCATCTGTTCGCCTTCGACAATGGGCGCGAACACTATGACGAAGCCGCCAGCATCCTGCCCGGCGATACGCCGGTGGCGCTGGAAACGCCATTCGGGCGCATCGGGCTTTCCATCTGTTACGATCTGCGTTTTCCCGAACTGTACCGGGCGTTGGGAACGCCGGATCTGATTCTGGTTCCCGCCGCTTTTACCGAGCGCACCGGACGCGATCATTGGGAAATCCTCCTGCGCGCCCGCGCCATCGAAAACCAGTGCTACCTGCTCGCGCCCGCGCAAGGCGGTCGACATCCCAACGGCAGGCGCACCCACGGCAACAGCCTGATTCTCGATCCCTGGGGCGACATTCTCGACCGCAAGGGCAAGGGTTGCGGCCTCGTTATCGCCGAGCTTGACCACCAACGGATACGCGAAGTACGCCAGCGTTTCAGCAGACCAAAAACAGGGGACAGGTAAAGTTGTCGGCGTGACGCGGCGCGATCAATGTAACCCCCCTCCAGCGTCTGTCCTCTATACTCCCTCTCTTTCCGTTCGTTCCGCTTTCCCTGTTTCCTGAAGATGATGCGTTTTTTCCGTTTGCTCAAAATTCTTTTTATCGCCGCCCGTTACGGGCTGGACGATATGGTGCTGGACATGGCGGCGGCGCATGGATTGGCGCGTTGGGGACGGCGGCTGTTGTTCTGGCGGGATTTGACGCGCCCAAGGGCGGAGCGGTTGCGTCTGGCGCTGGAGCGGCTGGGACCGATTTTTGTCAAATTCGGGCAGATGCTCTCCACTCGCCGCGATTTGTTGCCGCCGGATATTGCCGACGAACTGGCGCGTTTGCAGGATCAGGTGCCGCCGTTCGCGCCGAAAATTGCCCTTGCCGAAATCGAACGCGCGTATGGACGGCCTGCGCAGGAAGTTTTCGGTGCTTTTGATTCGGTGTGCGTTGCTTCGGCTTCCATCGCGCAGGTGCATTTCGCAACCTTGCCGGATGGGCGCGAAGTGGCGGTGAAGATTCTGCGTCCGGACATGCGCGGCGTCATCGATCATGATCTGGCGCTGATGGATATGGCGGCCTGGTTGCTGGAAAAAGCCTGGCTGGATGGTCGTCGCCTGAAGCCGCGCGCGGTGGTGGCGGAATTCGCCAAGTACCTGCGCGACGAACTGGATTTGATGCGCGAGGCCGCCAATTGTTCGCAGCTGCGGCGCAATTTTCTTGATTCCGATCTGCTCATCGTGCCGGAAGTTTTCTGGGACTGGTGTACACCGACGGTAATGGTGATGCAGCGGATGCAGGGGACGCCCATTTCCCGGACAGACGCCCTGCGCGCGCGCGGCATAGATTTGCAACGGCTATCCACGGCGGGCGTGGAGATTTTTTTCACCCAGGTGTTCCGCGACGGTTTTTTTCACGCCGACATGCACCCCGGCAACATTTTCGTGCAGGACGATGGTCGCTACATCGCGCTGGACTTCGGCATTGTCGGCACACTCACGGATACCGACAAAAATTATCTGGCGCAAAATTTTCTCGCTTTTTTCCGGCGCGATTACAAACGGGTAGCCGAGGCGCATGTGGAATCCGGCTGGGCGCCGCGGGATACGCGCATCGATGAGTTCGAGGCGGCGATACGCGCCGTCTGCGAACCCGTTTTCGATCGTCCCCTGAAGGATATTTCCTTTGGCAAGGTGTTGCTGCGCCTTTTTCAGACCAGTCGCCGCTTCAATGTGGAGATTCAGCCGCAACTCATCATGCTGCAAAAAACCCTGCTGAATATCGAAGGGCTGGGACGACAGCTTGATCCGGAACTGGATTTGTGGAAAACCGCCAAACCCTTTCTCGAACGCTGGATGAACGAACAACTGGGTTGGCGCGGCTTTATGCACGGAGTGCGACGGGAAGCGCCGCAATGGGCGCAACGTCTGCCGCAACTGCCGCGCCTCCTGGAACGCGCCCTGCAACCCGCCAGCGATCTGCCGGACAAAGCCGTACAAAAAGAGATGCGCCGCATCCACGCCGCCCTGCGCGGACAAAACCGCTGGCTGGCGCTGCTGGCGGCGCTGCTGGCGCTGATGCTGTTCCGATCATGGTGACGACTCCCGCCCATGCCAAAACCGCTGTTTCCGCGCCGGAACCCTCGCCCGGTGTGTTGTCGTGGATTAACGATCTCAGGAATTTGAGCCAGGCGGTGGAAAACAAACGCGCTTTCGCGCGTCGGGAAAACCCGCCGAAAAGCACGCTGCCCGCAATCATCAGGCCTGCGCCGAAAATGCTGGAAGTCGAAGGCTGGGAAGCCAATGTCCGGGAAACCGGCAATGACGGGATCGATCTGGACATGAGCGTGCTGGCGGCGGGCGAACGTCTGCCGCTCGCCGCCCTGCTCGCCGACCTGCTGCGCCGCGAGACGCGCTGGCTGGACGCCTTGTCGCTGGCCGACATCCCCGATGGCGAGAACATCCTGCTCTTCAGCGCGGATAACCGCTGCCTGCGGGTGCGCGCCGAGCGCGTCAAGCCGCTGGTCCGCCTGTTGATTGATCTCTTCGATGGGCATCGCTACGGGCCGTTGCGCCTTTCCCGCTTTGACGCCAAACGTCTGGATTTTCTGCTCGATGCGCGCCGCTGGCAGTTTCACGGGCCGGAATCCGTGCGCCAACTGGCGGAACGTCTGCGCGACGCGCAGGGCGTACAGGCGGTCGAGCCACCCAGGGGACTACGCCTCGAACTGCGCGATTATCAACGCCGGGGTCTGGCCTGGCTGCAATACCTGCGCCAACATGAACTTTCCGGCATTCTTGCCGATGACATGGGCTTGGGCAAGACCGCGCAGACGTTGGCGCACCTGCTCTGCGAAAAGGAAGCCGGACGCCTGATCCATCCCGCGCTGGTGGTATTGCCCACCTCGCTCATTTTCAACTGGAAAAACGAAGCCGCCCGCTACGCGCCCGATCTGCGCGTGTTGAGCCTGCACGGCCAAGGCCGCCAGCACCGCTTCGCCCATATTCCGGAATATGACGTTATTCTTACTACCTATCCGTTGCTCTGGCGCGATGGCGAAGCCTTGCGCGCTCACCGTTATTACCTGTTGGCGCTGGATGAAGCGCAGGTGGTGAAGAACGCGCGCAGCAAGGGCGCGAAAGAAATCCGCCGCATCGACGCCACGCATCGTCTTTGTCTTACGGGCACACCGCTTGAAAATCACCTGGGCGAATTGTGGACGCAGTTCGATTTTCTCCTGCCGGGATTTCTGGGCGACCTGAAAAGTTTTACCCGCATGTGGCGCAATCCCATCGAAAAACATGGCGACGCCTTGCGCCGCGACCTGCTGGCGCGACGCATCCGCCCCTTTATCCTGCGCCGGAAAAAAGACGAAGTGGCGACCGAACTTCCCCCCAAGACCACCATCATTCGCAGCGTGGAGCTTGTCGGCAGCCAGCGCGATTTGTACGCCACGGTGCGCGCCGCGATGGATGAACGGGTACGCGCCCAAATCGCCGAACACGGATTGATGCGCAGCCAGATAGTCATTCTCGACGCGCTCCTGAAACTGCGGCAGGTCTGCTGCGATCCGCGTCTGGTTAAATCCGCCGCCGCGCGCAAGATCCGGGAAAGCGCCAAGCTCGATCTGCTCATGGACATGCTGCCGGAAATGGCGGCGGAAGGGCGGCGCATTCTGCTGTTCTCGCAATTCACCGCCATGCTCGATCTCATCCAGATCGAACTGGATAACGCCCGTTTGCGCTATCTGCGCCTCACCGGCGAGACGCGCGATCGGGAAACGCCGATCAAGGCGTTTCAGGCCGGAGCCGCGCCGGTTTTTCTCATCAGCCTGAAAGCGGGCGGCGTGGGGCTGAACCTGACGGCGGCGGACACCATCATCCACTACGACCCCTGGTGGAATCCGGCGGTGGAAAATCAGGCTACCGACCGCGCCCACCGTCTGGGTCAGGACAAGCCGGTGTTCGTATACAAGCTGATTGTCGCGGGCAGCATCGAAGAAAAAATCCTTGCCCTGCAAGAGAAAAAAGCCAGCCTGGTCAGCAGCATTCTTTCCGAAGGTCAGGCCAACGCTCCCAAATTCACCCCCGAAGACCTCGCCGCCCTGTTTGCGTCCCTGTGACGCGGCGCTACGCCACTGCCCATGCCCGGAAGGGCAGGGTCACAAAAGGAAAGCAGAATGCCATAACCGACCAGCGCGGGCGGAAAGCGCAGGATGCGCCGCGGTCTGGACGCGCGAGCCTTCGGCCCGCCGCGCCGCCGCGCCCTTGTTTCCGCGCAGCGACGCGGCGGGATTGCGGTTCAATCCCAAACACCCCCCGCGCCGCAGGCGCGCCTCGCCGTCCGCAAGGACTTAGCGCAGTTGTTGCCAGGATTTGCGGCCTGTACCGGGACGTTTGTTGTTTTTGACGCTGCTCACCTTGCCATTGGCGTTGCTGTGGTACTTGGTATCGCCACGCGCGGCAAGGCCGCCGCCCATGCCGACCCGTTTGCCGCTGATTGCCTGACCGTCTTTGGAAAGATCGTTCTTGTCGCCAAAAGCGCCGTCGTGATCCAGATCGAATACCGTAAACTCCAGTTGGCTGCCATCGGAAGGATCGATTTCGTACATCCAGCCATCGCCATCGGGTTCGCATTCATCGTCGCCGGGAATGATGCTGTTGAAGATCAGGCGGTCGCTCCAGAGGAGCGGCGTTTGAATCACCCGTTCGCCCTGGTTCGCTGCGCCGCGCACCCGCAGGTCAAGATAGAAGCCATGCTCGCTGCCCGTCATCTGGTTATTGGTGAGTACGCGCACGGTCTCATCGTAATTCTGGCCTTTGGTCGCGTAATAACGGTCTTCCTGCAAGACAAATTCCTGCTTGAGCAAATGATTGCGGCTCAATGCGCCGCTGCCGCTGCCGCACCCGATCTCCGTACCCAGCGCGCAGAGATCGCGGACGCCGTAAAAAGTCTGGACGTCACGGTTGGCGCGGTCGGCGCTGGCGATATATTGACCGGTTCCAAAGTAGACCATGACATGACCGGAGCGGTCACGCCCCACTTCCGGACGGGCGGTGATGGGCTGTAGCTTGCCGTCCGGGCCGACGGCGGTAAACAGTTTTTCGCTTTCCATTTTCAGCGCGCCTTTGCCGCCATTCAGACGAAAGCGCCAGAGGTTGCCGCGCAAGTCGCCCGCGTAGATCACATCCACGATGCCGTCGCGGTTGAGATCAGCGGCCACGGGCGTAGACAGACCGTTGGGTTTGGTCGGGCCTTCGGGGGCATTACCGGTGTCGGCGGTCGTGTAATTGACCAGTCCGAGATTGTCTCTCAGGTCGGCGCGTATGGCTCCGGTTTTCAGATCCACGATGTAGAGCATGGGACGGTCAAGGTAGCTGTTGTAGCCATTCGGGAAGATGGCGACCCAATCCGGCTGACCGGCGACGCTGCTTTTGAGCGCGGCGATGCTGCCCTGACCGATGCTGTAGCCGAGATCAATGAAACCGGACGTGTAGGGCGCGCCGGTAATCACCTTGCTGGCGATGGCGCCGGAGGTCCTGATTTCGACCGTCGGGCCGCGAATATCCCAGAGGACATTGCCGGTGCTAAAGGCGTCGGGATTTTCCACATCCAGCGCGAAATAGCCGCTACCGCCCGCGCCCGTGGAGGTGAGCAGCACGGTTTTCCACTTGCCGTCGAGCCAGGCGTCGCCTACTGCGGGCGAGCCATCCACGTAAAATTTGTGCGTGTAATCCGGCTGCCGCAGCGCCTTGAATTTCGGCCAGACAGCGGAAGGCGCATAGGCGAAAAGTTCCTTGCCGCCGCCTTTTGCCGGATCCGGATCGGCGTTGAAGGCGTGCAACATGCCGTCATTGGCGCCCACATACACCGCTTCCGCACGCGGCATGGTCTTGCGCTGGCGGTAAGCCTGGCGCAGGGCATAGTCGATACCGCCAAAGCCCGCCCAGCCAAAATCATCGCGTCCGACAAAAAGCACATTGGAATTAACAATATCGCCCAGAACACGGGGCGCCTTGTCCGGCGTGGCGGCAATCGTATTGCGGTCTACGGTTTCATCCGTCTTGAAGGCGTTTTGCCGCGAGCGCCATGCGCCGCTGTTGCGTTGTTCGTTGGCGGCGTCGCCGTAAAAATAGGCGACTTCAGCGGCGCAGTCGGCGCTTTCACAGAACTCGGCTTTTTGCGCAGCGGAAAATTCACTGGCCTTGAAAAAGATGGCTTTATCCTTTTCGGAATTCCAGGCAAGAATGTTGCGCGCGCCGACCTTGGCCTGATCCTGCAACTTCTTGCCTGCGTCCCACGCCGCCTTGAACCACAACGCGCCTGCTTCGCGGCAACGGCTGTCGTTTTGCAAAAGCGTGGCTTTTTGATTGCGGTAATCATAGGTGTAATCCCGCGCCACGTCAGCGGCGGTGCAGATCCGATTGCCGAGGAGCTTGCCATTCCAGTCGTCATTGAAGGAGGCCTGATAGAGCATGGGCGGGTGGGATGATCCGCTATTGGCGCTCACGGTAGACAGCGAAATGGCGTTGTCTTTACGCACAAAGACCATACCCTGCTTGATCATGTCGCTGATTTCGGTAGGATTGAGCGTCGAAATGTAGTAGCCATAGCTGTTGACGGCGGCGTGCATCAGTTCATCGCCGTTCAGCAGATTTCGGGGTTGCTCCTCGCGATCCGACTGGTTCGGATTGCCCCAGCCGCTCAAGGGCGGCTTGGGACAGCCATTGGCGCCGATGTTGCAGCGGGCAGCATAAGACGCGCCGGGGTAGCCCCAAGTATTGTTGTAGACGTTATACGGCGGCGACGCTTTGGGATCGCTGTAGCCCGGCGTATTCAGCAGATGCGGGTTAAGCATCCCGTGCAGGATGAAATCCTGGTTGACGCTGTTGGCATCCGTATCCAGATGGATGGCCAGCACGTTCAGGTGTTGCCAGAACGCTGGATCGCTCGTGCCAATGGGTACATTGTTGGGCGCGGTAGGCATGAGGTCGGTTTTCCAGTACTTCATGGCGAAATCCGCCAGCGTATTGCTGTAGGTGTCTCGAAATGGCAGCATGGGCATATATTTGTACGGTGGCTTTGTCGTGTCCGCGTGAAAAACTGGCATTCCATCTTCATTATCCGCATTGCCCGCCCGTCGCGCCGAAACGGGAAGATTGCTGCTGAAATTCCCTCCTGCCATAACCATGACATAGCTTTTGCGACAGGCCTGTATGCGCGAAGCCAGTATGTCCTTGTTCGGATTGGCGCTGCGGTTGATTCCCGGCGTGGTAGACCAGGGGCCGGTCAGCGTGTAATTCTGGTAATACTCGCCCACCGCTTGCAGGCTCATCCGCAGGGTAACGTAGCCCGCGTAATCCGTATCCGCGCTGCTCAGGCCAAAAAGCCAGTTGAGCAATTGCGTTTTGCACTGTCCGTAGGGACAAGCGCCCGCATAGCCGGAAGGATCGTTCATGGGAAAATCCTTGAAAGGCCGTACGCCGCGCTTGACATAGCCCGTGGTGATCATGCCGTCGATAGACACGTTGCCGCCGCCATCGCCAATGTTGTCGCGGTGGCGCGGATTGCTGGCGGCGTTTCTGCTTGTGCCGTTACAGGAATCGGAACAGCCGCTCACGGCGTAGCCGATGCGCACCTCCGGATCCAGATCATTCAGGGTATGACTCAGGACGCTTTTTATCATGGAGGTGGGGTGATAGTAATAGCTGTACCAGTTGGCGAAATTCTGCCGCTTGTCCGCCGCCGTGATGGAGCGACCTCTTTCGCTATCTTTCCACCAGCCGACGCATTGCTTCTTGTCGTTGGGGTCGTACCATCCGGGTTTCGCCACCGGGGGCAAGGGGTTTGCCGCCGTGCCAGGATTCTGCTCCGCCGCCGCGCGGCACGAATAGTTGTAATAACTGTCCCTGTCGGCGGCGGCGCCGATGAGGATCGGCTCAAAACAGTTCATGTAATGCCGTCGATATTTGGCGTAATTTGCGTTGCTGGAAGGTCTGTTGTTCCAGATCCAGTCCCCATTGGCGTAGCCCCTCGGACGCATGGTGCTACCGGCAAAATTGCCCAGATAGCGAAAGTCTTCGGTCAGCTCCTCATTCCAGCCCCGGTTGTAGCGGCAATAGGGACGGGACGAGTCGTAGCGATTGTAATGCGCCCGTTTGCCGACCGCCGCCGTATCGCCATCCGCGCGGTATTCCGGCGGATAACCTGCGGCGCCATTGGAAAAAGCACCGGTATCGTCGGACGCGCGTTCTGTGCCATTGGCATTCAGGCCGGTGTTATTGGGAAAATTCCGTTGATAGTGCGTTACCCGGAAATTATCGGAGAGGCGTCGCGTTCCGGTGCTCAACACGCCATAGCCGTCAATAGGCGCGGCGAAAAAATTCGCGTCCGACCATTCCACGCCGGTTTTCGGGTTCATCCCAAGTGGTTTTTTGTATTCTACCGACGGGTTGTAATAAATCTTGTTGACGTAGGAAGAACGATAAGTCCTGTCCTGTGGACTCGCAGCGCTCGTCGAGTCTCCGGTGGGATGGTAACGATCCGCGTTGGTCGGCAAATAACCATAGTGTCCAATGCTGCCCGTATTCAGCAACAACATGATGTTGGGTTGCATGTTGCCGCCCAGGGTCAAGGGCAGGTCTGAAATTACTGGCGCGGCAAAGTGATCCGGTAATGTCGCCGTCGGCGGCGCGCTCTGCGCCAACACCGCTCCGACGAACCCCGCCAATGTCACTCCCGCCAACCTGCGCGCGGCTTGCGCGCCAATCCAGCTTTCTTGCGTTTGCATCCTCGGTCTCCCTGCATGTTTGCGTGAAGACCATTATTTGCAGACTCTGGAAATTATTCATTCACAGATAATGACTTATCCGGACATTGTCTGACCGTCTCTGACAGTGTGCCGCGTTTTGTGCGGCGATGAAGACAGAAACAGCCTTTTGGGGATATTGGGAATCCTTGGACAGGTCAGAATCCGTCATTTCCTGGACAGATGGAAACAACGGTTATTCAGCGGTTCCTTTGCCGCGCGCCGATACCCGATCACCAGACCTTCCACCACGGCTTGTTTTTGGCTCTCACTTCCGCTTCGGCCTGGGCGCGGTAGTCGTCCAGGCGCTTGCGGATGGCGATTTCCAGGGTTTCGTCGTAGTCGTCGCCCCGTTCGCGGTTGAGTTCCAGGGCGCATTCGTAGTGCAGGAGGGCTTCCGCGTACTGTTTACAACCGTGCATTAAATCGCCGCTGGCGGCATGAACCATGACGTCCCCGCTCACTTCCACCTGCGTCTTGATGCGCCGCCACAGCGCCATGCACTTGTCCGCGTGGGAATGGGACATGTAACAGGCCACTTCCAGCCGCGCGCGCAGGTATTCGCTGGGCAGATGCTTCTCCATTTCTTCCTTGCTCGCGCCGTTTTTCCGTTGCCAGTTCAACAATCGCTTCAGCCAGACGGCGATTTCCTTGTTGCGCCCCAGACGATACAGAGCCTTGGCGACCCGGCTTGCGTACTTGTTGGGATCGTGGCGACTGTAGCCGTAGTGCGCCGCGTAATGCCAGAGCTGCTCCGCCGCTTCGATAATTTTGGCGTTGTCATCCGTGCTCCAGTAGCAATCCAGAATGCCTTGGTAATGTTCGGCAAAGGGGCTGGCGGCAATGCCCAGCCGATGCAACGCGATGGCTTCCGGATAACGCGCGTCCGCGCGGTACAGGGCGGCAAGGTTGTTGCACAGCAGAGAATAGAGATGCGCGTTGCCTTCCTGCGGATGTCCCTTGCCCGTTTTGAAACACTGCTCCATGCGCGCCCTGCCCTGTTCGTACAGCGCGTACTGCATGTCGCGCGACAGGCGATCCAGTTTGGCCTGTTCTTCCGCGTCCAGAACCGTCCGTTCCATGACAAAATCTTTTTCCAGTATTTCCGGCAAAGCCAGGGCAAGGCTGTACAAAGCCATACCATTACGTATCGGCGGCAACGGACGTTGAAACGCCTCCGTCAGTCCCAGCACCTCGAGACGCAAACGCATGAGGGCAATCAATGTCCAGGCGTCCTGCATTCCGCCTTCGCGAATGGCGGTCTCCAACTGCGTCAAGGCGGTGGAAGCGTCGACGCGCTCCATTTCCTTGTCCTGCAGGGCGACCAGCCGCCGCACCCACGGATGGCGAGGGAAACGGCTTTCCGCCAGATTGCGGGCAGCCACGAACACACGGTCTTTCAGATCTGCCAGCGGCGACATGACCACCATTGCCGACAGGTTTTCCACGCACGTTTTCACCTCCATCGCGTCCCAGTCCGCCATCTTCATCGCGCCAAAAATCGCCCGGTGCGCGGCGGAAATTTCGTCCCAGTTTTCTTCCGGCGCAACCGACAGCAGTTTTTCCAGATTGGTGGAAGTCTGCGCCGCGCGCATCACGCACAGCGGCCACCACACCGAAGCATCCGTCGCGTCGGCAAGGCGCTCATGCACCAGACGCAGCACATCTTTCCGTATTCCCTCGGTCGTCGCGCCCAGAAAATAGATATGGAAAAACGCCCGCTGCCCGGCTTCTTCCCGGCGTCCGGCTTCCATCAGCCAGGGCAATTCGTATTCAATGAAATCGTCCGCATAACCGCCGCTTGCCGCCAGACTGTAACGCGCCGCTTCGCAGCCCGCCAGCGCCCCGTCCAGATCGCACAGGGCGTAACGCGCGCGCGCCGCCAGCCGCGCCAGCCGTACTTCCGCCTGCCGCTGCTGCGGCAGCGACCAGGATTTGCTCAAAGCGGTGACTGCCGCCTGAATCGCGTCCAGCTGCTCCGGCGCGAATTCGATCAGCGCGTCGCCCGTCTGTAGCCAGTCCTCTACCTTGATGCCCGGATTGTCCATCGCCGCCTGCAAGGTGGCGATGGCCTGCGCGCCCGCCTCCCGGGCTTTATCCATCTCTTGATTATCCATGTGGATTCTGGCGTTGCGGATAAAAAACCGCACCGTATCCCAGGTGGCGTGTGATTCCTGCTTGGGCAGACGCGCTTCCAGTTCGCGGCACAGATTGCTGGCGTCCAGCGCAATGTCCGGCGGGTAGCGCGTGAGCCGCGACAACACCGGACTACGCAGATGCCACGCTACATGCAGCCCCGGCTCCATCGCCAGGGCGCGCACCCCGGCAATGCCCGCGCGTATGGCGTCTTCATCCGCCAGATGTTCCGCCGCCTGCAAACGGAATAAGGCCAGCGTCATGCTGGCGTCGACCTGTTCGTCAGCGGGCATGGTCGCCAGCAACGCCGCGCCATCGGTTTCGATTTCCGCCATCGCCGCTTCGGCGTCGCCCGCCCATATCCACAAGGTATGCAGTCGGCCGATGGCTTCCAGCGTATCCGCCTGCAAGGGCTGGGCGGCGAGGAGCGCCCGCAAATCCATATCCCTGATGTCGCCACTGGTCATGTGCTCGCCCATCTCGTCTTCGAGACGATTCATGAAGATGTCCAGTTCGATTCCGCGCAGGGGCGTTTCCTCACACGTCATGCCGTTTTCCTTTTTCAACGGTGTTTTCGGCGGATGCGATGATGCCGCCGCCCAGACAAACCCGCCCCTCGTAGACCACTGCGGATTGCCCCGGCGTCAACGCCCATTGCGGGCGGGCGAAGTCCAGGACGCAGCTTGCGTCCCCGACGCTTGCCAGTACGCAAGGCGCGTCTTCGCCGCGATAACGCGATTTGGCGGCATATACCCACTGCGGACGCAGCGCTTCCGCCGCTATCCAGGAAAGCTGACGGGCAATGAGCCTGTCGCGCAACAGCGCCGGATGATCATGACCTTGCACCACATAGAGCACATTTTTCGCCATATCCTTACCCGCAACAAACCAGGCGGCGTGTTCGCCGTTTTTTTCCGTTTCTTTCAACCCGCCGATACGCAGGCCCTTGCGCTGCCCCAGGGTGTGATACATCAGGCCATCGTGTTCGCCCAGCGGACGGTCATCGTCGAGACGGCGAATCACGCCTTTTTGCGGCGGCAGATAGCGGCTCAAAAACGCCTTGAAGGGACGCTCGCCAATAAAGCAGATGCCGGTGGAATCTTTTTTGAGCGCCACGTGCAACCCGGCGTCGGCGGCGATCCGGCGTACTTCGCGCTTGTAGAGGTCAGCGAGCGGAAACAGGGTTTTCGATAATTGCGCCTGATTGAGACGATACAGAAAGTAGCTCTGATCCTTGCCGCCGTCTCCGGCTTTCAGAAGTTGATAACGTCCGGCGTTTTCGCGCACTCCGGCGTAGTGTCCAGTGGCGATGCAGTCCGCGCCGAGGGCAAGCGCGTGGTCGAGAAAAGCCTTGAACTTGATTTCGGAATTGCACAGCACATCCGGATTCGGCGTGCGTCCCGCCTGATATTCGCTCAGGAATTCAGCAAACACCCGTTCGCGGTATTCGGCGGCGAAATTGACCACTTCCACGTCGATGCCCAACACATCGGCAACGCTCATCACATCCAGCAAATCCTGACGCGAAGCGCAATATTCCTCGTCGTCATCGTCTTCCCAGTTTTTCATGAACAGGCCGATCACGCGATAGCCCTGCCGTTTCAGGAGCAACGCCGCCACCGAGGAATCCACGCCGCCGGAAAGCCCGACGATTACGGTTTTTTCAGACATCCGGCCCTTCTCCTTTTTCCCAGCCCGCCAGCGGCAAAATAATGGCAGGCTCGCCATTATCGACGAACCAGCTATCGACCACATAGCGTTCGCCGCTTTCCGTTTCCTCAATCAGCGCCGAGAAATGTTGCAGCAGGAAAAAGCGCAGACGGCGCGCGGGCGGCAACACCCGATGCCAGCGCAACAGCCCGCGTTCCGCCAGAAGGTTCAGAAAGGCGCTGGTGTTGCGTGAATGGTCGATGCAATCCATGCGTCCGAACATCCCCTCATCCGCGAAATTGCCGCCCCGATCCGCGCCAATCGGCGTCTGTTCCGCCGCCGATGCGTACAGACGTCCCACCACCCGCGCCAAATGTTCACGTTCCTCTCCGGCGTCTTTGGCGTCCGCCAATTCCCGCGTCGCCGTCTTGAGAAGGTCGGCGGAAAAGACGACCGTCTGACGGGTAAGGCAACCGTAATTGAAGCAAAGTTCAGTTTGCGCGTCGCCCGCGACCATCTGCGCGCGCGCGGGCGAACACAGCAGACAGAAGGTCATCAGGACAAGAGGGAAGCAAGGTGTTTTCGGATTCATCGCAGCAAGGTCAAAGGGACACGCCGACCCGCCAGATAATCCAGCGCGCAGTCTTGCACCATGGAACTGCGCAGCTTTTCCGGCGCGGCGCGCAGGGCTTCTGGCGTTATCCAGCGCGCGGCGATGATGCCTTTGTCCAATGGCCTTGCGGGGTCGTAACCGACGATTTCACCCGCAAAGGCAAAGCGCAGGTAAGTCACCTTGCCCGCCGGACGCGGACGCAGGTAAACGCCAACAAGATATTGCGGGCAGAAGTCATAGCCGCTTTCTTCGCGGCATTCGCGGATGACGGCCTCTTGCAGGGTTTCGCCGCGCTCCAGATGTCCGGCGGGCTGGTTGAGGCGAACGCCGTCTTCGGTTTCTTCTTCCACCAGCAAAAATCTGCCGTCACGCAGAACCAGCGCGGCGACGGTGACATTGGGTTTCCAGGCGCGTTCGATCATGAGGGCAGGAAGCGTTACGTTACTTTCTGTTGCCGCTACGGATACCGTTGCTCAATTTCCTTGAGCCGGATTTCCATTTCCGCCATCACCGCTTCCTGCGCCCTGGCTCGAAGCCAGCGATCAACGGCAGCGGCGGCTTGCGGGATTTCGGATTCGGCAATGCGGGGTTCAGGGGTTACGGTCATGCGCATGGGCGCTCTCCTGCAAAACAATGAAGTCTACGCCCTGCCCTTGCGTTTTGTCACGCGCCGGACGGATGAATCCGCTAAAATGGCGCGTTTTGGCGCAGGTATTTTTCGCGTATGGCACAAGGAGACGAACATCATGAGCATGGCGGAGCGGGACGGATTTATCTGGTTTGATGGCAAGCTGGTTCCCTGGCGGGAGGCGAAGCTGCATTTTCTGACGCATTCGCTGCATTACGGCATGAGCGTGTTTGAAGGCGTACGCGCCTACAAGACCGATGTCGGCGCGGCCATTTTCCGGCTGGAAGCGCACACCCGCCGCCTCTTTGATTCCGCCCGCATTTTCCAGATGACGCTGCCCTTTGAGCAGGCAGCGGTAAACGAAGCGCAAAAGGAAGTCATCCGCACCAACCATCTGGATTCCGGCTATCTGCGGCCTCTGGCATTTTACGGATCGGAAAAGATGGGGCTGTCCACCAAGGGCGCGCAGGTGCACCTGGCCATTGCCGCCTGGCCCTGGGGCGCCTATCTGGGTGAGGAAGCCTTGAAACGGGGCATTCGCGTCAAGACTTCCAGCTTTACCCGCCACCATGTCAACATCTCCATGGTGCGCGCCAAGGCTTCCGGGCATTACATCAATTCCATTCTCGCCAACAACGAAGTCACCAACGCCGGTTACGACGAAGCCCTGTTGCTGGATACGGAAGGCTACGTGGCGGAAGGTTCGGGCGAAAACGTGTTCATTGTCCGCGATGGCGCGTTGTACACGCCGGAACTCACCGCCTGTCTGGAAGGCATTACCCGCGACAGCATTCTGACGCTGGCAGGCGAGTTGGGCATTCCGGTAAAGGAAAAGCGCATCACCCGCGACGAAGTGTATTGCGCCGACGAAGCCTTTTTTACCGGCACCGCCGCCGAAGTCACACCCATCCGCGAACTCGACGACCGCGCCATCGGCACGGGCAGGCGCGGCCCGATTACCCAACGCTTGCAGGAAAAGTACTTCGATGCGGTCTATGGTCGCGCGCCGGAACACGCGGACTGGCTGGCGCCGGTCTGAAACAGACGAAGGCGCGGCATATAGACTGTACGGCCTGATTCTTGACAGGGCATGTATTGGGACAAAGTGAAATGAAACCCGCAAAAAGTCTGCTGCTATCCTTGGGTCTGGTGGCCTTGCTGCCGTTTGAGGCATGGGCGTGTCTTTGCAACAGCTCGCATACGCAAA
>JAIRZG010000182.1 GCA_031267345.1 Zoogloeaceae bacterium | reverse complement strand
AGGCCGATGGCGTCAGGATGTTCGCGCAGCAGACGTTTGATGTCGGCGGCGGGCACATGGCCTTCAAACAGGTATTGGCCGATTTTGGCGGTATGGCATGACGCATAAACTTCAGGCATTCCCAGGGTGCGTCGCGTCGCGGAGAGATCATGCGCCGCATGGCTTTGCAGGCGGGTGAATCCGGCGGCTTGCAGGTGTTCCGCCCACGCGCCGCAACAATCGCAAGCCGGATTTTTGTACATCGTCACCGCGGGCAGATTCTCATCCGCCAGAACAGGCGCGACAAACAGCAAGGCCAACAACCAAAAGATGCGTTTCATCATAAAACTAACTCCAGTTGAAACCCTTGGCTTGTAGGGGCGACTTGCAGTCGTCCCTACGTCGCCCCTACAGGGCGGGGTTTCAGGCGACCGTTTTGAGAGGGGAAGAAACCCCTTCCAAAACACGTTAGACCGACAGGCCTGAAGGCCTGTCGCTCATTTCTTGCTGACAAAATTCCCCGTTCAAGGAAAGACAGGATTATGGCAGTCACAGGAGAGGATGACCATATCGGCTGTTTTTTATGGCGAAGCGGACAAGGCGCTTGCAAGCATGTGAGCACGCCCTAATCGTCCTCTGCTTCCTGACGCCGCATCTGCGGGAAGAAAATCACGTCGCGGATGGCGGGGCTGTCGGTCAGGAGCATCACCAGACGGTCGATGCCGATGCCGCAGCCGCCGGTGGGGGGCAGGCCGTATTCCAGGGCGCGGATGTAGTCGGCGTCGTAATACATGGCTTCTTCGTCGCCTGCGTCCTTGGCTTTGGCTTGCGCCTGAAAGCGGGCGGCCTGGTCTTCCGGGTCGTTCAGTTCGGAAAAACCGTTGGCGATTTCGCGTCCGGCAATGAAGAGTTCAAAGCGCTCGGTGATTTCCGGATCGGCGTCGGAAGCGCGCGCCAAGGGCGAGACCTCCACCGGGTAATCCATGATGAAGGTCGGCTGCCAAAGCCGACTTTCGGCGCAGGCTTCAAAAAGTTGCAGTTGCAGGCTGCCCACGCCGCCCGGCAATACCTTTTCGCCGAACGTTCCGATTCGCGCCTTCAGCCATTCCGGCTCGGCAAGTTGGGCATCGGTAAATTCCGGATGGAATTTCCGGATCGCTCCGGTGATGGTCAGCCGCGCGAAGGGGCGGGAAAAATCAAGCGTCTCGCCCTGATAAACGAAAGTTTCCGCTGCCAGCGCCTCACGCGCGGCATGGCGCAGAAGCCCTTCGGTAAAATCCATCAGGCTCTTGTAATTGGCATAGGCTTCATAGAATTCCATCATCGTGAATTCCGGATTGTGCCGGGGAGAAAGCCCTTCGTTCCTGAAATTGCGATTGACTTCAAAGACCTTTTCAAAGCCGCCGACCACCAGACGTTTCAGGTAAAGCTCCGGCGCGATACGCAGGAACATGTCCATGTCCAGCGTGTTGTGATGGGTGATGAAAGGTTTTGCCGTCGCGCCGCCGGGGATGGGGTGCAGCATGGGGGTTTCCACTTCCAGGAAGCCGTGGGCGCGCATGTGGTCGCGGATGCTCTGGATGATGCGGCTGCGGGCGGCGAAGACGAAGCGGGTTTCCTCATTCATGATCAGGTCGACGCACCGTCGGCGGTATTTCTGTTCCACATCGGTCAGGCCGTGGAATTTGTCCGGCAAGGGACGCAGGGATTTTGTGAGCAGGCGCAACTCACTCGCCTTCACCGAGAGTTCGCCCGTTCTGGTCTTCATCAACGCGCCCACCGCGCCGACAATATCGCCGATGTCCCAATGTTTGAAATCGGCATAAACGGCCTCGCCGACGTTATCCCGACTGACATAAAGCTGGATGCGCCCCGACAAATCCTGAAGGGTGACAAACGACGCCTTGCCCATGACGCGCTTCAGCAGCACCCGTCCGGCAACGCGCGCTTCCACGGCCAGGGCTTCCAGTTCTTCCGCCGCCTTGTCGTCGTAGCGCTCATGCAGCTTGTCGGCGGTGTTGGCGCGCTGAAAATCATTGGGATACGCCCCCCCCTGCCGCCGCCACCGGGCGAGCTTTTGCCGCCGTTCGGCAATGATGTGGTTTTCGTCAGGGGGGACGGTTTGCGTGGATTCGTTAGCGGACATGCGGATTTCCTTGTGACTTTTCAATCAAACGCCCTGTTTCAGGCTGGCTTCGATAAACGCGTCCAGATCGCCGTCGAGCACGGCCTGGGTGTTGCCAGTTTCGACGTTGGTGCGTAAATCCTTGACGCGCGATTGATCGAGGACGTAGGAGCGGATTTGGCGCCCCCAACTGATGTCGGACTTGGCGTCTTCCAGTTTTTGCTGTTCGGTCTGTTGTTTTCTCAATTCGTGTTCGTAGAGGCGGGCGCGCAGCATTTGCCAGGCTTCGTCGCGGTTACGGTGTTGCGAGCGGTCATTCTGGCATTGCACCACGATGCCGGTGGGCGCGTGGGTGAGGCGCACGGCGGAATCGGTCTTGTTGATGTGCTGACCGCCCGCGCCGGAAGCGCGAAAGGTGTCGGTACGCACGTCCGCCGGATTGATTTCGATTTCGATGGAATCATCGACCTCCGGATACACGAACACCGAAGAAAAGCTGGTGTGCCGACGGGCGTTGGAATCGAAAGGCGATTTTCGCACCAAGCGGTGAATGCCGGTTTCCGTGCGCAGCGTGCCGTAGGCGTAGTCGCCGGAAAATTTCACCGTCGCGCCCTTGATGCCCGCCACGTCGCCTTCGGATTGTTCCATGACTTCCACGGCAAAACCCTTTTTTTCGCCGTATTTGAGATACATCCGCAACAGCATCGACGCCCAGTCCTGCGCCTCGGTGCCGCCCGCGCCCGCCTGGATTTCCAGAAAGCAGGGATTCGGATCCTGCGGATGGTTGAACATGCGGCGAAATTCCATGCGTCCCACCTGTTCCGCAATGGCTTCGGCATCGGCTTCGACGCCGCGCAGGGTGTCGTCATCGTCCTCCGCGCGCGCCATGTTGTAGAGTTCGCGCGCGTCCCGCAAGTCCTGATCGACGCTTTGCAGCGCCAGCGTCACGTCTTCCAGCGCGCGCTTTTCCCGTCCCAGCGCCTGGGCGCGTCTGGCGTCATCCCAGACTTTCGGGTCTTCCAGTTCCAGATTGACGATGATCAGGCGTTCCTGCTTTTGATCATAGTCAAAGATACCTCCGCAATTCACCCGCCCGCGCCGCCAGGTCATCGAGATGATTGAGAATGCCGTTGAGTTGTTCTGCTTCCATGATGCGAATTCCGTGCGGGAAAAAACGACGATTATACCGTCCGGAGAGCGGGAAACGGCGTAAAACCGTCAGGACGCGCGGGCGCTGGCGGACAGGGCGTTCAGAATTCCAGCCGGAATCCCATGCGGACGCCAATGATTTCCAGCACATCGCCATCGTTCAACAATTGCTCCTCTTTGATGGGAATGCCATTGACGCTGGGCGGATGTTCGCCCTCGATGTGCCTCAACACATAACCCTGCGGCAGACAGACGATGCTGGCGACCTGAACGCCCGTGCGTCCCAGCGTGTTCTGCGTCTTGATGAGCGGCAATTCCTTGTCCTTGTTGCTGCCATTCAGAATACGCAATACGGCATACGCGTCCAGTTTGGGCGGCGCGACTTCCTCGTTTGCGGCCTGACCTTCAGGTGTGGGCGCGGGTTCGGGTTTGGGCTTGGGTTCGTCCGGCGGTTCATCGGCATCAATGTTGCGATCCAGCGTGGGAAACGGGCTGTTGCCCACGCTGGTGGCGCTGAAAGCCGTAGCCGTGCCGATGTTGCTGGTCGTGCCGGAATGGGCTGCGGCGGCGGCGACATTCGGGGCAATGCCTGCGTCCTGCGGTTTCGAGGCGGTTGGCGTTGCTGGCGCAGGCGCTGCGGGTCCGGGTTTTTGCGCGGGCGCGGGTTCGGACGCTTCCATCTCGATGCGGCCTTCCTGCGCCAGTTTTTCGTCTTCCGAATCTTGCAGGAACTTGAGCGTGTATTTCCCCATGGTGACGACATCATTATGGTGCAGGACGCGCTTCTTGATGGACTTGCCATTCACCAATGTGCCGTTGGTGCTGTCCAGGTCTTCCAGAAAAGAGTCGTCCAGGATGGTCGTGACTACGGCATGTTCGCCGGAGATGGCAAGGTTGTTGATCTGGACATCGTTGGAAGGACGCCGACCAATGGTAATGCGCTCCTTGTCGAGCGTGATCTCTTTCAAAACCAGGCCGTCCATGGAAAGTATCAGTTTTGCCATTTCTCCACGCCTTTGTTACAAATCTTTTTGCAAGGGAAACTGGATTATAGAAAGCTTTACGCCCGCGAAGTGCATATTTTTGCCACGATGACCGAAATGTTGTCGTGTCCGCCACGCGCGTTGGCCTGCTCGATCAGGCGAATACAGGCCGTATCCGGGTCATCCGCGTGTGTCTCCAGGATGAGGGTGATTTCCGGCTCCGGCAGCAAATCGTGCAGACCATCGGAACTGAACAGATAAATATCGTCCGCTTCCACGTCATAACCGTTGCATTCCGCCTCGACGACGCTTTCAATGCCTACCGCCCGCGTAATCAGGTTCTTGATGCTGGAAAACCGCGCGTCTTCGGGGCGGATCAGGCCGGCGTCAATCTGCATCTGCAACAGCGAATGATCCCGGGTCAAGGGCGTCAGTTCGCCTTGCCGCAGACGGTAACAACGCGAATCGCCCACATGCGCCGTGAGCAGGAAATCCCGGCAGAACAGCCCCATGACCAGCGTCGAGCACATGCCCGTATAACGCGCTTCCCGACAGGCCGACTGGTAAATTTCCTCATTGACCTGCTCCACGCGCGCCAGAAGCTCCCCGGCAATCTCAGCCCGCGAACGGCTTTGCTGTTCCGGAATGGGCAGACGCTCGACAAGTCGCTTCACCAGCATCTGCGCCGCCACATCGCCTGCCCGGTGTCCGCCCATGCCATCAGCCAAAATGGCAATGGCGTAGGATGCGTTACTCCATACCGCGTCTTCATTGGTGGATCGCACTTTGCCAATGTCGGTATGCGCCGCCATTTCCAGCGTGTATTGCGCGGCGTTCGGGTTTTCTTCCAGAGTCATTATGATTTTCCCATTCGTTTTGTCGGCATCGGGACTTGTCGGCATCCGGGTTTCAGGACAAACTTGCGCCTTGCGGTAAACAGGCGTCCGCGTCTGTTTGCCTCTGTCATCATCGACCCGCGCGTCGGCACATCTCTGAACTGAACAGGCGGAATAATGACCGAAAAAATAAAAGTCATGATCGTAGACGACTCGACGCTGGTGCGCCAGGTTATCTCCCAAATGCTTGAGCGTGATTCTGACATAAAAGTAATCGCCACTGCGCCTGACCCGATCTTCGCGCGGGAAAAAATGGAAGCCGAATGGCCGGACGTGCTGATTCTCGACATCGAGATGCCGCGCATGGATGGCCTTTCCTTTCTGCGCCAGCTCATGAGCGAACACCCGACGCCGACCATCATCTGTTCGCATATGGCGGAAAAAGGCTCGGCAGTCATGCAGGAGGCGCTGTCCATCGGCGCGTTGTCGGTCATCGGCAAGCCGCAGGTCGGTGTGCGCCAGTATCTCGAAGAAACCGCGCAGGATTTCCGCCGCGCCGTCCACGCCGCCGCAAAGGCTGCGCCCGCGCTCAAGGCGTTGCCGCGCGCGGCGCGCAACAGGAAAAGCGCCATCGCGCGCGCCGCTCCCCTGCCGCCCGCCATTTCCGCCGACCATCATCCCAAATACACAGCCGATGTCATGCTGCCGCTTGCCAGAGGCAACCTGCTGGCGCCCACCAGCGAACGCATCATCGCCATCGGCACGTCCACCGGTGGAACCCAGGCGCTGGAAAGCGTACTGACCCGCCTGCCCGCCAATGTGCTGGGCATCGTTGTCGTCCAGCACATGCCGGAAAACTTCACCGGCATGTTCACCCAACGTCTGAGCGGCCAGTGCAAAATCAAGGTGCGCGAAGCGCAGGATGGCGACCGGGTGCGTCCCGGTCTGGCGCTGGTCGCGCCCGGCGGCAAGCACATGCTGGTCAAGCGCGTCGGTTCGCAGTTCTGCGTGGAAGTGCGCGACGGCCCGCATGTCAGTCGGCATATTCCTTCGGTGGATGTGCTGTTTCGTTCGGTCGCCTGCTACGCGGGCGCCAGCGCGCTGGGCATCATCATGACCGGCATGGGCGACGACGGCGCGACGGGGCTGAAGGAAATGCACGACGTCGGCGCGCGCACCATCGCCCAGGACGAAGCCAGTTGCGTGGTTTTCGGGATGCCCAAGGAAGCCATCAAACTGGGCGCTGCCGACGAAGTGATGCCGCTTTCCAAAATCCCCGACGCCATCGTTGCCTACAGCCGCAAGTGAGCAGGGGATCAGAAGACAGGGGATCAGAAGACGGAGGACAGTCGTGCGCGGATTGAGGCTGCGAATGACGAGGATCCCGTGGGCGGTTACGCCATGGAGCGCAGCGTGACGTAATGTGTCACCCGCATAGTTGACTACAGGTTATAACCATTGATAGTGTGCCCGCGAACTTTTTTCAGAAGCTGGTGTGTGAGGAAGGATAAACCATTATGCAAAATAGCTGCAACGGTTTGTGGCGCGGGTTTGATCGGCCATGCCGCCACATATGTATTCTGTATGCGCTGTTCTGTCTGGCGCTGACGATGATGACGGATCATGCCAGCGCGGAGAATGCCGTAAAGGGAGAATCTCTCTATACGGAAATAAGCAATTTCGCAAAGGACATGCCGAAGTCCCAGGCAAGCGCCAATATCGACGCGATCGTGTCCAGGCACGTACCGTTGACGGATGTGTCGCGTGTAAAAGTTTTTCTTTTTGACAATGCTTTTCGTTTGCACGAACAAAAGGGCAACAGTTTCAGCGCCTTCCATAATACGCATAGCAATTACGACAAAAATGGGCGTGACGTAATCGTTAATATTGCGCATGAAAATGGTGTTGCGCGCGCGGTCAGCGGGAGCGTTTCGCGCCCGTTTCGGAAAAAAGACCCGTTATATGACGAGAGTAGAGTCATGATGGTCGATATTGTCCGGTTTCTGAAAGAAGATACTACGCATGGTACCCAACTGATCATTACGCCTTTGGTGGTGAAATACCTGCCGCCAGGAATGGATGTTACGGCGGCAAAGATTCTTCTTTTTGATAACGGATTTGACGGACATAGCGATGAAAAATCATTCTCCGCATCTTATATGCAAGAGTGGAGTTTCACTGATTTCCTTTTTGGAAATTTGTCCATTGGAAATTACAGAATACTAATCATGTGCGAAACGGATGGAAACAAAATCAAGTCTGTTTTCGCGAAAATCAACTATCGTGGCTTGTAAGTTCACAAGGAGAAACTGATGCAATCCATCAAGGTGCACTATTACAGCGTCGGGGGCGTCTTCAAAAGAATTTTTTCAGGAGGTAAAATGAGGATTGATACAAATGGCTTGTTTGATGTTAGTTTGTCCCATAGAAGAAATTTGGCCTTTTTAGGGGGTGTGTGGTTTCTGTCTTTGGCCATAATGGATTTAATTTATGGTCGTTCCTGGATAATGGAAGGCAGGTTGCGTTGGCTTGGTAATTTCCTTGTCGAAATATTCGGAAATCATGGAACCATCGGTTTTGAATTTTTACTTGCTTTCGGGACTATGTATCAGGGATTGATATGTACCTTGAAGCTAAAGAATGGAGGTGAATCATGAATTATAAATTTGATTATTGCAAGGATATTATTATATTAATACTTGCTGTTAGCGTGATGTTTTTTATTCTTGTGGATTCACATTATTTGTATTTGTATATTTACGGAACAATTCTTGCTTTTGTGGTATTCGCACCTTATTGTTATGTAACATATTTTCGTTGGAAGGGTGTTTATCCAAAGGCAGGTAGCGAAAGTATAAAAAATGCCATTCTTTTGTATGAAAATGGATACAAAACACTGGCAATGCGATGTTACCGAAAGGCAACTAAAGCAAGATTAAAGGAAACTGTAGCGTATTTTCGGAACATTGATTCTGAAAAGCATTGAGTGTTGTGGTTTAATTTTTGACAAAAGGAGCAGAAAATGGCAACAAGAAATAACTTTGGTGATTATTTTTCAGAAAACATGAATGCATTGGGTATGCCTGTTCCTTCCGGTTTGTTCAGTACATTGCAAGGCGCTAGCTTTGTTGCAATCAGACAAATGAAATTCAGAATATTGTTGTCTTCACTCGTTTTTGTATTTGCGCTTTTGTTTACATATGATGGTTCAAAAGCATTTGCTTCTGATTCGGTTATACTAACCTTCTCAAAAGTATAGTCATGTGATAAGCTATGCGTATGAAATGTAAACGAGAAACAGACGGTCGAGCTTTTGACCACACGACGCTCCAGCAGATGCGACAG
>JAIRZG010000155.1 GCA_031267345.1 Zoogloeaceae bacterium | reverse complement strand
TCGGTCTAACGTGTTTTGGAAGGGGTTTCTCTCCCCTCCCAAAACGGTCGCCTGAAACCCCGCCCTTTAGGGCGGGGTAGGCTCCCACCGCCCTAAAGGGCGGGGTTTCAACCAGAGTTAGTTTTACGATGAATCATGCAATGGAAATTATCGAGGCTACGCCGCCATCCCGCCTGTCTTCGGAGAATGCCGGGCAAAAAGCACTTGAACGCGCGGGATGCATGAATACGGAGATGCTTTTCTGCAAGCATCCGGGAAATTATATTGGCGAAGTCCTTGTTTTGATGGGAAGACCAGACTATACGGATTACCTGCTTCGCATCTACGACGCCGATGCCCTTCTCCGTCTGGTTCGCGCCCAACTGGAATACAAACTGGCGGCAAAGCAAGCGAATGCCGACTCGCTTGTCATTCTCGCCCGTCTGCCGCCGGAAACCTTCAATCCTTACACGGACAAACCTTTCGATTGGGACACCGAATGCGGCGTACTCTGGTTCAAGCCCGGCAGTGACCGGGATAAAGACAAACCGGTGGAAATCCGTCTGCCCAAACCCTGACCATGACGGCGATTCAGCATCTCATGAACGTTTCTCAACCCATACGCGCCCCATATCCCGAACTTCTCGCCCCTGCCGGTTCGCTTGCCATGCTCGACACCGCTTTCGCCTTTGGCGCGGACGCCGTGTATGCCGGACAACCACGCTATTCGCTTCGGGTGCGGAACAACGAATTCGGCAAGCTGGCGCTGCTGGCGCAAGGCATTCAGGCGGCGCATGAACGGGGAAAGCCGTTGTATGTGGTGAGCAACCTGTTTCCGCGCAACGCCAAGCTGGCGACCTATCTGCGCGACATGACCGAAGTGGTGGCGTTGAAGCCGGACGCGCTGATCATGGCGGATCCCGGCCTCATCGACATGGCGCGTACAGCCTGGCCGGAAATGTCGATACATCTTTCCGTGCAGGCCAACAGCGTCAATTGGGCGACGGTGCGCTTCTGGCAGAAACTGGGCGTCAAGCGCGTCATTCTTTCGCGCGAACTGTCGCTGGAAGAAATCAGCGAAATCCGCCAGCGTTGCCCGGACATTGAACTGGAAGTCTTTGTGCACGGCGCGCTCTGCGTAGCCTATTCCGGGCGTTGTCTGCTTTCCGGCTATTTCAACCATCGCGACGCCAATCAGGGCGCGTGCGCCAATGCCTGTCGCTGGGCATACCGCTTGAGCGCGGCAGAGGAGGATGCCGAAGGCGCGGCGCGCAAGTCCGGCCTGCTGGAAGAAACGCAGCGTCCCGGCGAGCGGATGCCGATAGAGGAAGACGCGCACGGAACCTACATTCTCAATTCCCGCGACCTGCGCGCCATTGAACATGTGGCGAAGCTGGTGGAGATTGGCGTCGACGCGCTGAAAATCGAAGGCCGCACCAAGAGCGCCTATTATGTTGCGCGCGCCTGTCGGAATTACCGCGCGGCGCTGGATGACGCGCTGGCGGGACGCCCCTTCAATCCGGCGCTTTTCGCCGATCTCGAACGTCTCGCGCATCGCGGCTATACCGATGGCTTTTATCGGCGTCACGCGCCCGCCGATTACCAGCACTACCTTGCCGGACATTCCGCCAGCGAACAGGCGCAGTATGTGGGCGACGTGATTGCCTTCGACGCGGTGCGGAATCTGGCGGAGGTGCGGGTCAGGAACCGCTTTCAATGCGGCGAGCAACTGGAAACGCTGCATCCGGCGGGCAGTGGCGTCTTCACCTTGCGCCACATGGAAAACGCCGAAGGTCAAAGCATACAGGACGCGCCCGGCAACGGGCATTACGTGTGGATTCCCCTGCCGGAAAAAAGCGTCGGCGCGTTTCTGGCGGTCATCCGGCATCCGCAATCAGAGGCCGGAGCCGCCTGAAACCGCGTGGCGTCGCGCCCGCGGCTAAATGCCCGCTCCCGCCAGCAGTACGCTGTCGCATTCGCGTTCAAACACTTTTATCCGCGAAGGGGTGAGACGCACGTTCTGGCCTTCGCTCAAGCCTTGCGCGGCGAGTTGGTCGCGGCTCATTTCCACTTCAAAGTGCTGGGCGTCGGCGGAAAGTCCCACGAGTTCGATGCGCGCGAGCGCGCCAAAACCCAGGATGCGGGTGATTCTGGCGGCGACGCCGACGGTATTGGCATTGTCTTCCGGCGCGATGCCCAGTTCGTGCGGACGCACAAAGGCGGTAACGGACGCGCCCGCTGTCAGGGACGCGGCCTCGGGCGCGGCGTCGGCGTGCAACAGCGTGTCATCCAGACGCACGCGACCTTCTTCGATGCGCCCATGAAAATAATTGACCGCGCCCAAAAAGCCATAGACAAAAGGCGTCGCCGGATGTTGATAGACTTCCTGCGGCGCGCCGATTTGTTCGACATGCCCCTGATTCATCAGCACCACGCTGTCGGAAACTTCCAGCGCCTCCTCCTGATCGTGGGTGACGAAAATGGAAGTGATGTGCAACTCGTCATGCAATCTGCGTAACCAGCGGCGCAGTTCCTTGCGCACTTTGGCGTCGAGCGCGCCGAAGGGTTCGTCGAGCAGCAACACGCGCGGCTCCACCGCCAGGGCGCGGGCGAGGGCGATGCGTTGGCGTTGACCGCCGGAAAGCTGCGCGGGCAAACGGTCGGCCAGCCAGTCGAGTTGCACCAGTTCCAGCAGCGCGCGCACCTTTTTGCGGATGTTCGCCTCCGAGGGGCGCTGTTTGCGCGGCTTTACGCGCAATCCGAAAGCGACGTTCTCAAAAACGTTCAGGTGGCGAAAGAGGGCGTAATGCTGGAAGACAAAGCCGACCTGACGTTCGCGCACGTGGATGTCGGAAGCGTCTTCGCCCTCCAGCAACACCGTGCCCCGATCGGCGCTTTCCAGACCGGCGATGATTCGCAGCAGTGTGGTCTTGCCGCAGCCGGAAGGGCCGAGCAGCGCCGTCAGTTGCCCGCTGGAGAAGGCGAGGCTGACGTTATCCAGGGCAACGAAATTGCCGAACTGCTTGTAGATGTCGCGTACTTCGATGCTCATGGGGTAATTTCCTGTTCGTCGTCCATATCGTTGAAATCAAGGCTCTGTTCGGCCTTCCATTCCACCCAGGTCTTGATCGCCAGCGTCACCAGCGCCAGCAGCGCAAGCAGCGAAGCGACGGCGAAAGCGGCGGCAAATTTATAGTCGTTATAGAGAATTTCGACATGCAACGGCATGGTGTTGGTCATGCCGCGAATGTGGCCGGAAACCACCGACACCGCGCCGAATTCGCCCATGGCGCGGGCGTTGCAGAGAATCACGCCATAGAGCAGCCCCCACTTGATGTTCGGCAGGGTCACGCGCCAGAAAGTCTGCCAACCGCGCGCGCCCAGCACAATGGCGGCTTCTTCTTCTTCCTTGCCCTGCGCCTGCATCAGGGGAATCAGTTCGCGGGCGATGAAGGGGAAGGTGACAAACACCGTCGCCAGCACAATGCCGGGAACGGCGAAAATAACTTTCATGTTCCAGGTCTGCAACAGCGACGCGAACCAGCCATGCTGGGTGCTGAACAGCAGCACGAACACCAGACCGGCAATCACTGGCGAAACGGAAAAAGGCAGGTCGATCAGGGTGGTGAGCAACTGTTTGCCGCGAAATTCAAACTTGGCGATACACCAGGCCGCCGACACGCCGAACAACAGATTGAGCGGCAGGGCGATGGCGGCGGTAATCAGGGTGAGCTTGATGGCGGAAAGCGCGTCTGGCTCGGCGATAGCGACCCAGTAGGCTTCCAGCCCTTGCCGCAAGGCTTCCGTAAAAACGATAATCAGCGGCAGGAGCAGGAAAATGGCGAAAAAGGTAAGCGAAAGTCCCAGCACCAGCCTTTTCACCCACGACGCTTCGCGGGTGGCGTTGTTGCTTTCAAAGCGGGTATCGCGGGCGCGTTTTTTACGCAAGAGACTTGAAGTCGCGGCGCTCATCAGCGTCCCCTCCGTATGCGTCGGCTTGTCCAGGCTTGCAGGATATTGACCAGCAGCAGGAGAACGAAGGAAAGCAGCAGCATTACCGCCGCGACCGCCGTCGCGCCCACGTAATCGTATTGTTCCAGCTTGGTGATAATCATCAGCGGCGTGATTTCCGAAACCATGGGGATGTTGCCGGCGATGAAAATCACCGAGCCGTATTCCCCCACCGCGCGCGCGAAAGCCAGCGCGAAGCCGGTAAGCAGGGCGGGCAGCAGAATCGGCAGCAACACATGACGGAAGGTCTGCCAGCGTCGCGCGCCCAGACTGGCGGCGGCTTCTTCCAGTTCCGTATCCAGGTCTTCCAGAATCGGCTGCACGGTGCGCACCACAAAAGGCAAGCCGATAAAAATCAGCGCCACGAGAATGCCCAGCGGCGTATAGGCCACCTTGACGCCGAAACCGGCCAAATATTCGGCTGTCTCCGCGCTCCCGCCCAAACGCAGCCAAAGCGCCGCCAGCTTGACGCCAGGCGTTTCCAGAAACCGCCCCAGCCAGCCATTGCCCGCGTACAGCGCGGTGAGCGCAATGCCCGCCACCGCCGTCGGCAGGGCGAAGGGTAGATCCACCAGCGCGTCAATCAGCTTTTTGCCGGGAAAACTGTAGCGCACCAGCGACCAGGCCAGCATCAGGCCAAACACGGAATTGATCGCCGCCGCCGCCAGCGACAGGCCGAAACTGACCTTGTAGGACGCCACGACGCGCGGGGCGCTGACCACCGCCCAGAATTGGGATGGACTCAAATCGGCGGCCTTGATAAACACCGCCGTCAGTGGAATCAGGATGACCAGCGAAAGATAGACAAGAGTATAGCCCAGCGTCAGGGGAAAGCCTGGCAGGACATTTTTGTACCGCCGCGCCATTTAACGCTGTTCCACAATTTGATCGTAAATGCCGCCATCGGCGAAATGCGTTTTTTGCACATTCGCCCAGCCGCCCAACGCGTTTTCCACCGTAAAGGTGCGCACGGGGGGAAAACGCGCCGCGTATTGCTTCAGCGCCGCCGGATCGCGCGGACGAAAATGGTGTCGGGCAATAATCTGCTGTCCTGCCGGAGAAAACAGAAAATTCAGATAGGCGGTCGCCGCCTCGCGTGTGCCGCGCTTGTCGACCACCTTGTCGACCACCGCCACTGGCGCGGCAGCCTCGATGGTGAGGGGGGGATACACCACCTCGAACGCTGCGTTGCCCAGTTCATCGGCAATCAGCGCCGCCTCGTTCTCGAACGTCACCAGCACATCGCCGATGTCGCGCTGGGTAAAAGTCGTAGTCGCGCCGCGTCCGCCGCCATCCAGCACCGGCACGTTTTTGAACAGCGCCGCCACAAACTTTCGCGCCTCGGCGGCATTGCCGCCATGCTTTTGCAAGGCTTGTCCCCAGGCCGCCAGATAAGTGTAGCGCCCGTTGCCGGAAGTCTTGGGATTGGGAACGATCACCGAAACGCCAGGCCGCGCCAGATCTGACCAATCCTTGAGACCCTTGGGATTGCCCCTGCGCACCAGAAACACGGAAACCGTGGTGTATGGCGCGGATTCGTGCGGAAAGCGCCGCTGCCAGTCGGCGGCCACCAACGCGCCGCGCTCGACCAGAATGTCGATGTCCGGCGACTGGTTCATGGTTACCACATCCGCCTCCAGCCCCGCCGCCACCGACAACGCCTGCTTGCTGGAGCCGCCATGCGACTGGTTGAGCGTGATGCCTTCCCGCTTCTTCGCCTGCCACTCGGCGACAAACGCCGGATTGATGTCCTTGTACAGCTCGCGCGAGACATCGTAGGAAACGTTGAGCAAACTCAACTCCGCCCGGACTGGCAGGGCAAGAAGCGTCAACACGGTCAACAGCGTGGAAAAAGGCAAAGCGCGCATAGGGAAGACTCCGCAAAAGGAACAACAGGCAGTCTAAACGGTGAATACGAATTAAAAAATAATAAAAAGGTCGATGCTTATTCATAAAAAGCATATACCCTTGCGTTTCCACGCGTTCGGAAGGAGGCGACGCGTCATGATGCGCGTCAGCCCGGGTTCTCCCCAGGGCCGCGCGTCAGTTTTCGTTTTCCGCGTAATTGATGCCGGAGAGCATGTGACGCGCCTGATTCCGGATTTGATCCTGCATTTGCTGAAACATCTTCTGGCTTTGATCCATGTAGGCCGACATCATGCTCTGCATGGCGGGTTGCTGGAGGTTGATGAACTGCGCCCAGAAGTCCGGCGGCATTTGCGCGGGCGGGTTTTCGCCAAACATGGAATGGGATTGTTCCTGCAATTTGTGCTGAAAATCAACAAAGCTGTGGATGTTGTTTTCCAGATATTTGCCCAGTACGCCGCGCATGGCGTTGCCGTACAGACGGATCATCAGGCTCAACAGTTCGCTGGAAAAAATCGGCACGCCGCCGCTTTCCTCTTCCAGCAGAACCTGCAACAGGATGCTGCGCGTCAGGTCTTCGCCGCTTTTGGCGTCGACCACCTTGAAGTGGTCATAGTGCAATACCAGTTCCTTGACATCGCTCAAGGTAATGTAGCTGCTGGTCAGGGTGTCGTAGAGACGACGGTTGGGGTATTTCTTGATTTGCCGGATTTCTTCTGTCATCGGGTTTGCTCCATAATTTGTGTGCGGTGCAGCATTATAAGCCAGGCGTAAAAAACCCGGACTGGCGAAACCAGGCCGGGCTTTTTGGACAGACCCAAATGCAACAGGCAGACAAGCGCTTATTGGTAGTGCAGGCCGCCATTCATGTTCAGGGTCGCGCCGGTGGTGAAGCCGGAGAGTTCATCCGCGAGGAAGGTCACGGCAAAACCGACTTCTTCCGGCTTGGCGAGACGCTTCATGGGTACGGAATCAATAATGCCCTTCAGGATGTCTTCACGGATGGCGGTCACCATCTTGGTGGCGACATAGCCGGGGGCGATGGCGTTGACCGTCACGCCCTTGGCGGCGAGTTCCTGCGCCAGCGCCTTGGTGAAGCCGATCACGCCCGCCTTGGCGGCGGAGTAGTTGGTCTGGCCCGCCTGACCCTTGACGCCATTGACGGAAGAAATGTTGATGATGCGTCCCCATCCGCGTTCGGCCATTTTGGCGGAAACCTGCTTGGTGACGTTGAACAGGCTGGAAAGGTTGGTGCTGATCACTGCGTCCCATTGATCCTTTTCCATGCGCGCAAACATCTTGTCGCGGGTGATGCCGGCGTTGTTCACCAGAATGTCAATGGGACCGGCCTTCTGCTCGGCTTCCGCTGCCATCGCCTGCACGGAGGCGAAGTCGGCCACGTCGCCGGGAACGGCGATGAAGCCCTTGAAACCGGCGGCTTCCTGTTCCTTCAGCCATTCCTCTTTTTTGTCGAATTCGGGATGGTAGGCGGCGACCACCTTGTGCCCGGCTTTCGCCAGGGCTTGACAAATTGCGGTTCCCAGACCGCCCATAGCGCCCGTTACGAGGGCAACACGTTGTGTCATTGACTTATCCTTTCCTCAAAGATCAAGTGGTTGGTAAAGCGCGCAACTTACCAGAAAACCCGTTTTCCTGCTGTAATTTTTTGCACCGCACAATCCATCGGGCGTCTTTTGCGCGCCGGGAACGCCTTGCAGGGAACTTCCCCTGGCATTCATGCAATGACCCTGCGCCTGTGCGTTGAACGCGGCATTTTGCCTACACCCTTTCAGCGCAAGCCCAGCACATCCTGCATGTCAAAGAGTCCGGCTTCATGTCCGGCGAGAAAACGCGCCGCGCGCAGACTGCCCAGCGCGTAGGGCATACGGCTACCCGCGCGGTGCGCGATTTCCACCCGTTCGCCCGGGCCACAGAACAGCACCGTGTGATCGCCAACAATATCGCCGCCGCGCACGGTGGCAAAGCCGATGGTTTGGCTGCAGCGTTCGCCGGTGTGGCCTTCGCGTCCATAAATCGCGCAATCCGCCAGCTTGCGCCCCAGCGCCGCCGCCACTACCTCGCCCATCCGCAAGGCCGTGCCGGAAGGCGCGTCGATTTTCATGCGGTGGTGCGCCTCAACAATTTCCACGTCATAGCCCGAACCAAGGATGCGCGCCGCCGTATCCAGCAGTTTGAACACCAGATTGACGCCGACCGCCATGTTGGGCGCGAAAACAATGGGAATGCGTCGGGCGGCCTCCTGAATGCGCGTCTTGCCCGCCGCGTCAAACCCGGTCGTGCCGATGACCAGCGCCACACCTGCGCTTTCGCACCGCGCGAGATGATGCAATGCGCCTTCGGGACGGGTGAAATCAATCAGGCAATCGCAACCCGCCAGATCCAGGCGTTCGCCAACCTTCACGCCGCAAGGCGGAAGTCCCGCCAGTTCAGCGGCGTCGCGCCCGATGGCGGCGCTGCCGGGCTGGTCGACAGCGGCGGCAAGCGTGGCGTTGGCGTCTTTCAGGACGGCTTCGATCAGCGTCCGTCCCATGCGACCGGAGGCGCCGACAATTGCGATTTTGTCCGACATCAGATTTTTCCTTGTTTGTTTCAATGGCGGGCGTTACGTTACCAACGCAGACTTTGCCACAGGCGCCCCCAGAAGCCGGGTTCGTCTTCCGGCGGCAAGGCTTGTTCGCCGGGCGCGACGCTGCCCAGATCCACCACCTGGGTCGGCGCGACCGGCGCGGTCAGTTCGGCGACCGTGCCGATTTCCACATCGCCCGTCACGCGCTCCAGCAGATCGTCCGCGCCAAAAAACACCGTCAGCGCGCGGGTCGTCACGACGCCCGTCCTGCCTTCTTCCAGACGGAACAGGTAATCCCAGCGATCGGCGTGGAACACATCGGTCAGCAAAGGCGTGCCCAGAATGAAACGCACCTGGTCGCGGGTGAGACCGGGGCGCAGTTGCGAGGTCATTTCCTGCGTCAGTACGTTGCCTTGCTGCACATCGATGCGATATTCATTCACGAGGGGCGGGATGCGGGCACAGGCGCTTGCGCCCAGCAGTATGCCGATCAGGGTAAAAACGGGGAAAAATCTAGAGGCCATGAAGAACAGAAATTTTGAAAGGTTGAGCAAGTTCCGTATCATAGCCGGAAATTCCGCTTCCGACGCTTTGGCGCAACACAAACGATACGCCTTTCTTACAGGAAACATCATGTCGAATTCTCACAACCTGCGGGAAATGGGGCTTAAGGCCACGCTTCCCCGTCTGAAGATTCTTGAACTTTTTGAAAAAAGCCAGGTTCGTCATCTGGGCGCGGAGGATGTCTACCGTCTGCTGCTGGCGGAAGGAGTGAACATCGGTCTGGCGACCGTCTACCGGGTGCTGACCCAGTTTGAACAGGCGGGATTGCTGGAACGTCATTTTTTCGAGTCGGGCAAAGCCTCCTTTGAAATCAACGAAGGGATGCACCACGACCATCTGGTGTGCGTTGATTGCGGTTACGTGGCGGAATTCCACGACGAGGAGATCGAACGCCTGCAAAAAAAGGTCGCCGCCGAGCGCGGCTTTGAAATCGTGGAACACGCCCTCTACCTCTACGTGCGCTGCGCCAAACCCGACTGCGTCAACCGCAGGGAAGCGGAAAACAGACGCCGCGTCATCGATCCCGGTAACGCCGCCTGACCCACCCACCCAAAAAAAACCCCGGCGGTGAAGCCAGGGTCAGGGAGGGGCGGAGCAAGCGATAAAACAACAAAGGGTCTGGGGTCTGCCCATGAAGCGATTGGGGTTGGGGCGTTGCTTGCGACAAATGCAGGGTAACGGCAACGGCGATTTGCTTCCATGATCTTGCTGTGCGGATTGTGTAACCGTTGCTGACCGCAGCAGGCGCGTGTCGACAGATTCAGGCTTGCGGTCTGGGCGGAACGGGGCAGACGCTGTTGATGATTTGCAGGTTGTTATCCTGCGCGAAGTTGAGCAGGAAGGCGTAGGCGGCAGGATCCAGTTGACGGAGCGCGCCGTCGACATAGACCGCTTTTTCGTCCCCGTATTCGCCGGGGCTGGCGTAGGATGAGTAGCGCGTTTTTTTTGTGGCGCCAAAAGCGGAAAGAATGCCGGAGAGCCGATCCGCCCAGTCGCCGGGACGGAATTTTTTGCCTTGGGTCGTGACGCCCACAATAATGAAGGAATGAAGTTCGGACATCGCGATCAGGGGATGGAAGACGGGGGGACAAAAGGGATTGCGAACAGGAAGGATAACACAAGCGCCGCCGCTGCCGTGTTCCGGTCTTGTTGGCGCGTCTGGCGGATTCGGTAACGCTGTTTGCGGATTATCGATTTCCTGTATAATGCGCGCCTTGTTTCTGCGGGCGACTGCAAGAACAGGCTGTTGGGGAGTCGCCAAGCTGGTTAAGGCACCGGATTTTGATTCCGGCATTCGAAGGTTCGAATCCTTCTTCCCCAGCCACACCAATTCATCGGGCAGGCCGGGCGAGTTCATCCGTCTGCCCGAAATCGTTTTTGGCGGATAAACCGTATTCGCAGGGGATAAACGATGCCTTATGACAATCTGATGATTTTCAGCGGTAACGCTAACGCCAGCCTGGCGGTCGATGTGGCGACGGCGCTTGGCGTCAGGCCGGGGCAGGCTTATGTAGGCCGTTTTTCCGATGGCGAAATCAATGTGGAAATCCGGGAACACGTGCGCGGGCGCGATGTCTTCATCCTGCAATCCACCTCGGCGCCGACCAATGATCACCTGATGGAAATCCTGCTGATGGTCGATGCCTTGAAGCGCGCCTCCGCCGGACGCATCACCGCCGCCATCCCCTATTTCGGCTACGCCCGACAAGACAGACGCCCGCGTTCCTCGCGCGTTTCCATCGCCGCCAAGCTGGTCGCCAACATGCTGATGGTCTCCGGCATCGATCGGGTGCTGACCATGGATTTACACGCCGAGCAGATTCAGGGCTTTTTCAACATTCCCGTGGATAACATCTACGCGCTGCCCATTTTGCTGGAAGACATCAAAAAGCGACGCTATGAAAATCCGCTGGTGGTCTCGCCCGACCACGGCGGCGTCATTCGCGCCAGATCGCTGGCCAAGCGGCTGGAATGCGATCTGGCGATTATCGACAAACGCCGTCCCAAGGCCAATGTGGTGGAAGTGATGAATATCATCGGCGACGTGGAAGGCCGCACCTGCGTCATCATGGATGACATGGTGGATACCGCCGGCACGCTCTGCAAGGCGGCGACGGCATTGAAAGCCAGCGGCGCGAAAAAGGTGATCGCCTACTGTACGCATCCGGTGTTGTCCGGTGGCGCGGTGGAGCGTGTGGGCGGTTCAGATCTGGACGCGCTGGTCGTTACCGACACCATTCCCTTGCAGGCGGCGGCGCGGGATTGTCCGCGCATTCGCCAGCTTTCCGTTGCGCCAGTCCTGGCGGAAACCATACGCCGCATCAGCAGCGACGATTCCGTTTCCTCGCTGTTCATCGAATAGTTTTTTCAACCCTCCGGCCTGGTCGCGGGTCGGTTTTTATCATGGAGTCATCATGCAATTTCTTCTCAATGCCCAAAAACGCGTCGTGCAGGGAACGAGTGCGAGCCGCCGCCTGCGTCGCGCGGGCAAGGTTCCCTGCATCATCTATGGCGCGGGTCAGCCGCCGGAAGTGATCGAACTCGATCACAATCCGCTCTACCTCGCGCTGAAAAAGGAAGCCTTCCATTCTTCCCTGATCAGTCTGGAAGTGGAAGGCAAAAAAACACAGGCGCTGCTGCGCGATTTTCAGGTTCACGCCTACAAACCGCTGGTGCTGCACGTGGATTTTCAGCGCATCGACGCCCAAAAGAAGCTGCACCAGAAGGTGCCGCTGCACTTTACCAATCAGGACATCGCCCCCGGCGTCAAGCTCGGCGGCGGCCAGATTGCCCACGTCATCACCGAACTGGAAATCTCCTGCCTGCCCGCCGATCTGCCGGAATTCATCGAAGTCGATCTGAAAGACCTGCAAACCGGAGCCAGCCTGCACGTCTCGCACCTGAACCTGCCGCAAGGCGTCAGCGCCATTGTGCATGGTGAAGACCCGACCATCGTTTCCTGCATCGCCAAGAAGGGCGGCCCCGCCGAGGAAGAAAGCGCCGCCGTCGCCGAAACGCCCGCCGCATAAGGGCAGCGCAAAGTGGCGCTTTGCGCTGGTTCCGTCCGCCAAAAACGCAAGGCAAAGCCTTGCGTTTTTGTTTATACAGGCCATGTAAAGGCGCGTTGCGCCAGCGCCCTGAACGCCAATATCCGTCGCTACAGCAACACGCCCGGATTCATCAGTCCTTTGGGGTCGAGCGCCTGCTTGATGGCGCGCAGGGCGGTCAGGCGCGTTGGAGATTGGTAGCGCGGGAGCAGGTCGCGTTTGAGGCGGCCTATGCCATGTTCGGCGGAGATGCTGCCGCCCAGCGCATGAACCTGATCATAGACGATGCGGCTGGCTTCCGACTCCCGCGCCAGCAGTCGGGCGTTGGCTTCCGGTTCTGGCATGGAGAGGTTGAAATGCAGGTTGCCGTCGCCCAGATGACCAAAGGCGGTATGACGAATGCAGGGGAAGGCGGCGGCGAGCGGCGCGATGACGCGGGTTAAAAATTCGTCGATGCGGGAAACGGGCAGCGCGATGTCGTGCTTGATGCTGACGCCTTCCTTTTTCTGCGCTTCGGAAATGTTTTCCCGAATGCGCCAAAAGGCTTTGCGTTGCGCTTCGCTCTGCGCCAGCAGCGCGTCTTGCGCCAGATGCTTTGCGAGCGCGGCGACGATGAAGTGTTCCGTTTTTTCCGGCAAATGATCGTCGCGGCTGCCGGAAAATTCACACAATACATGCCAGGGGGCGGTCAGCGTCGGGAAGGCGAGTTGCGGGAAGTGGCGTTGCAACAGCTTGAGCGCCAAGGGGCAGATGAGTTCAAAGGCGGTGAGTTGCGCGTCAAAGGCGGCCTGCGTCCGGTTGAGCAGGTCGACTGCGGCGGCGGGCGAGGCGACCTCCAGCCAGAGCGTCACTTTTTCTTCCGGCAGGGGAAAAAGTTTCAGCGTGGCGGCGGTAATCAAACCCAGCGTGCCTTCCGCGCCGATCAACAAATGCCGGAGGTCATAGCCGACATTGTTTTTTCTCAAACCAGCCAGACCTTCAAACAAGTCGCCATTGGGCAACACGGCTTCCAATCCCAGGGTCAGATCGCGCATCGCGCCGTAGCGCAACACCTGTACGCCACCCGCGTTGGCGGCGAGATTGCCGCCAATCTGACAACTGCCTTCAGCAGCCAGCGACAAAGGAAAAAGGCGATTGCGCGCGATGGCCGCGGCCTGCACCGCTTGCAGCGAACAGCCCGCTTCCGCCGTCAGCGCGTTGTTCGCGGCATCCACATTGCGAATGCGGTTCAAGCGCGACATTTGTATCAGGAGCGTCCTGCCGCTGGCGTCCGGCGTCGCGCCGCCGACCAGTCCGGTATTGCCGCCCTGCGCTTGCATCGGCAGGTTGGCGGCAAGACAGGCGCGAACAACGGCCTGCGCCTCTGCCGCGCTGCCGGGCCTGACCAGCGCCAACGCCTTGCCGGTATAACGTCCACGCCAGTCGGTAAGCGCCGGAGCGAAGTCGACCGGATCCGTCAGCAGATGCGCGGAGCCGACGATGGCGGCGAGCTTTTTCAGAAATGAACATTTGTTTTGTGACATTGGATATCTCTGCTTTACGCGCGCGTTGACAAATGCGCTGCCGGACGGTGAAGCGGATCAGCGACTTCTGAAAATCGGGCGCGTAAATCTTCTTCGCTGTGGATGGTCATGAACGCTGTTTTCACGCGAGGTTTCCGGATGCGATTGAGCCACCCATTATAGTAAGGGCATAATGTGTTGTCGATGTTGGCGCGTTGTGTTTACGTTGGTTTCTGACGCGGTGCAGCAGCATGGCTCAAGTAGTGGGTTACACTTTGCTTACCCACCCTGCCGCGCTACCCCTCTCACCATGAATGGTGGAATTTGTATTGGATAAAAAGGAAAGATGATGTTGAAAGCGGTTTTTCTCCTGATCCTGGCGGCGGCGGCGCTTTACGGCTTGATTGTCGCCGCGTTTTATTTTTATCTTGGCGACCCGTCGGACAAAGCGCCACTTTATGAAGGTGTAATTATCGCCGATGAGCGGCAGCGTCCCGTCGCTTCACGTTTTCATCATGCCAGCACTGCCGCCGAGGTGGTGGAAGGCATTGATTTGAAGGGCCGGAATATTGTCATTACGGGCGGACACAGCGGCACGGGGCTGGAGGCGGTCCGGGCGCTGGCGGCGCGTGGCGCGCATGTCACCGCGCTGGCGCGCGACATTGAACGGGCCGGCGCGAATCTTGCCGACATGCCCAATGTCACGGTGGAATATGTGGATTTGCTGAAACCTGCTTCCATTCAGGCGTTTGCTGAACGCTTTGTCGCCAGCGGTCGCCCGCTGCATGTTCTGATCAACGGCGCGGCGATCATGGCTACGCCGCTGGAATATGATCGCCGGGGATACGAGCGGCAGTTCGCCACCAATGTGCTGGGCGCTTACGAACTCACTGTGCGTCTGTTACCCGCGCTGGTCCGGACGAACGGCGCGCGCGTGGTCAATCTTGCCTCAAGGGGACACCGGGCGGGCGGCGTGCTTTTTGACGATATTCATTTCAGGCGAACGGAATATTCCGGAATGCGCGCCTATGCCCAGTCTAAAACGGCGCTGATTCTTTTGAGCGTCAAACTGGATGAAATGCTGAAAGTCGGGAATATCCGTGTTTTCGCGGTGCATCCCGGCCCGGTTCCGGCGACAGACCTGTTCGCGGCGGGCAAGGTGGGCTACGGATCGCCCGGACTGTTGCGTTTTGCCGCAAAAGTCTGGCGGGTTTTACATGCGACCGAGGCGCTGAATCTTGTCCGCCGCCCGAAGAATGTCGGCGATGTCTACAAAACTCCGGCGCAAGGCGCGGCGACTACTGTCTGGGCGGCGACGAGTGCGGAACTCGCCGACAGCGGCGGCGTGTATCTGGAAGACAGCAACATCGCGCCCATCATGCCGGACGGCAGCCCCGCCCCGTTCGGCGTACGCCCCTGGGCGCTCGACCCGTTTTCCGCCCGTCGTATGCTGGCGCTCTGCGTGGAAATGACCGGCGTAGCGTTCGAGACGCCTTGATGATCAGGATTTTGCGGCCTTGTCCCGCGTGGCGGATTCCTGATCGCGAATGCTGGCGCGCGCCAGTAACGCGCGTAGCGCCAGCGCCAGCGGGGCGTCGGGCGGCATGGCGTCGGCGCAGGCGAGAAGACTGCGGGCGCTGTGTCGCGAGATGAATTTTTTATCCGAAGTAATTGATTGCGCAGGGTTTTGCATGGGTTGAACTTTGACTTCAATCTGATTACACTGCACTCCCATTTTCACAAAACCATTTTGCAGACGTTGCCTGATTTGCCGGATTTTGGCGGCGATAGCGCCATTATTGGCGTAAATCACCACCGTTTCTGTTTCCGGCCTGTAGTTCGCTACCCGCGCCTGCGCGGTCAGATTCGCTGGCGCGGTGTTGGCGAAACACTCGCCCAGTCGCGTTATCCGGCGGGCGTGGGCAATGAATTGCGCCGTAGAATCGGAGCGGGCAAAAAGGTCATTCGCGGTCAGCATAAGGGGGAACCCATGCAGGTTATTCTGGTTTCCAGTCATTTTTCTCTGGCTAAAAGCATTCATGTCAACGCGCGCCATATTGTCGCAGGGTTTGGCCTTTTTCTGTTGGTGGTGTTGTGCGGTTCTTCCGCGCTGTCCTGGCTTGCCGTGCATTTGCGTCTGCCCGTGGTGCAGGCGCAGATTGAAGCCATGCAGACGCGGGAAATGCAGGACAGGGAAGCGCAGGCCAAAAGTAATCTGCAATCGCTGGCGGCCAGAGTGGGCGAATTACAGGCGCAGATGGTGCAACTGGATGGTCTGGGGCAACGCCTGTCTTCCCGGACCGGACTGGAGCCGCCCGCGCGCAGACCGGGGCGCCCGAACGAAGGCGGCCCCTTTGTGCCCGTGCTGGTCGACGAAAAAAAGCTGACGGAAAACATCGACGCCCTGGCGCAACGAATCGACCTGCAAACCGCCCGTTTCACCAGCATGGAATCCCTGCTGCGCGCCGCCATGGTGCGCCGCGCCTTCCTGCCGACGACCATGCCCATTGCGGGGCCGGCGCGTCTGGGATCGCCCTTCGGCATTCGCAATGATCCGTTCGGGCGGGGACTGGCCTCGCACGAAGGACTGGATTTCGTCGCGCCTTACGGCGCGCCCGTGCTGGCGGCGGCGGGCGGCGTGGTGGTGAACGCAGATTATCATCATGAATTCGGCAATCTGGTCGAAATCAATCATGGCGGCGAACTGATTACCCGTTACGCGCACATGTCCGACATCACGGTTACGGTAGGCATGACGGTGCGGCGCGGGCAACAGGTGGGCGAACTGGGCAGCACGGGACGTTCGACCGGACCGCATCTGCATTTTGAAGTCCGCAAAAACGGCAGCCCGCTCAATCCCGCCGATTTTCTCGCGTCTCCTCTGGCCCGTCGCTGAGACGCGGGCGCGACAGAGACATGCCGCCCCCGCTCGTTCCCGCGTCGCTGGCCTTTAATCCGGAAGGCGTCCTCTGGTCACCGGATTATCAGGATGTCTATCACTCCCGCCACGGCGGCCCGGAACAGGCGCGGCATGTCTTTTTGGGTGGCAATGGTCTGCCCGTTCGCTGGCGCGGGCGGGAACAATTCGTCATTCTGGAAACCGGCTTTGGCGCGGGGCTGAATTTCCTGACCACCTGGGCAACCTGGCGCGCCGACCCGCAAGCCTGTTCGCGTCTGCATTTCGTCTCGCTCGAAAAACATCCGTTTGTTCGCGCCGATCTGCAACAGGCGCAGACGCGCTGGCCGGAATTCGCGCCGCTGACCGCCGAACTCTGCGCCCACTGGCCGCTACTTGTCCCCGGCATCCACCGGATCCGGCTGAATGGCGGACGTGTGCTGCTGACGCTGGTGTTGGGTGATGCCCGACAGGAATTGCGCCGCCTGATGCTGGCTGCCGACGCCTTTTATCTGGATGGCTTTGCGCCGGACAGAAATCCCGAATTGTGGTCGCCGGACATCTGCAAGGCCATCGCCCGCCTTGCCGCGCCTGACGCGACGCTGGCGACCTGGTCGGTCGCCGGACATTTGCGCGCCGCGTTGTCCGCCTGTGAGTTCGCACTGGAAAAACGACCGGGTTTTGCGGGCAAGCGGCAAATGCAGGTCGGGCGTTATCGCTCGCGCAAGCCGCATCCGTATCCTGCGCCCGCGCCTTCCGAACGCCATGCGATCATCATCGGCGCAGGCGTGGCGGGAACCGCGGTCGCGGCGGGGTTGGCTGAACAGGACTGGCGGGTGACGCTCCTGGAAGCGCAGGCCGCGCCGGGGCAGGGCGCGTCCGGCAATATTGCTGGTGTCATGAGACCGCTGCCTTCGGTGGATGACAATTTTCTGGCGCGTCTGACCCGCGCCGGATTTTTTGCCGCCCACGCGCATCTCCAACGCCTCACGGCGGCAGGTTTGCCAGTGCGTTGGGGCGCAAGCGGCGCGTTACAACTGGCGCGGGACGCCACGCACGAAGCCGCGCAGATCAAGGCGGTGCGCGCGCTGGGAATGCCTGCGGAATTCCTGCGCCACCTGGACCGGAATGCCGCCAGCGCCCTGCTGGGCTGGCCGGTCACGCGCGGCGGCTGGTATTTTCCTTCCGGCGGCTGGGCGCAACCTTTTTCGCTGTGCGCCGCCAATCTGCTGAGCGATCCGGAACGCATCCATCTCTGCTGCAACACGCCGGTGTCCGCCATTTCCAGAACGGACGGCATGTGGCAGGCGGAGGACGCCAGCGGCAAGCCCATCGCCCGCGCGCCGCATCTGGTCATGGCGAGCGGCGTGGACGCGCCGCGTTTCGCGCCGTTCGCCTGGTTGCCGCAGCGTTCAGCGCGTGGACAAGTCACCTGGCTGCCGGAAAAGGTGACGCCGCCGCTGGGCATCCTGCTCTGCGGTCAGGGATACGCCACGCCGCCGGTGGATGGCGTGCGCGTCATTGGCGCAAGTTATCAGCTGGAGGATATGGAAAATGAACCGCGTCTTGCCGATCATCGGGAAAATCTCTCCAAACTGGAGGGGCTGCTGCCGGGATTCGGCGCGCGCGTCGCTCTGGAAGGCTTGCGGGGTCGGGTCGGCTTTCGTCCGATGTCGCCGGATCGCCTGCCCATCGTCGGCGCTGTGCCGTATGCGCCGAATGCGCCGGAGCGTCCCCGTCATTCCCGGCATCCACCGCTGTATCCGGGGTTGTGGTGCGTACAGGGCTTTGGTTCGCGCGGCATTGTCTGGTCGGCGCTGATGGCGGATTTTCTCGTCAGTCGCATGGTCGGCGCGCCGCTCCCGTTGCCCTATGATTTGACCCGCGCCATTGCGCCGGAGCGTTTTTTGCCGACTGGCGCTTGCGGGAAGGACAGAGGATAATTCCTGCCTTCCCCATCCGATTTACGCCTCAACCGGACCAAGCTCTCGTCATGCTCTTGCTGATCGATAATTACGATTCCTTCACCTACAACATCGTGCAGTATTTTGGCGAACTGGGGCAGGCAGCGCGGGTGTATCGCAACGACGCCATCACCCTGGCGGAAATCGCCGCTTTGCAGCCGGATTATCTGGTCATCGGCCCCGGCCCCTGCGCTCCGGCGCAGGCGGGGGTGTCGCTGGCCGCCATCCAGACCTTCGCGGGCAGGATTCCGCTTCTGGGCGTCTGCCTTGGACATCAGGCCATTGGCGCGGCTTTTGGCGGCAAGGTGGTTCATGCCCAAAAACTGATGCACGGCAAGGTTTCTCCAGTGCGGCACAACAACAGCGGCGTTTTTCGCGGCTTGCCCGACCCGCTGATCTCGACACGCTACCATTCGCTGGCGATTGAACGCGCCAGTCTGCCCGACTGTCTGGAAGTGACAGCCTGGACGGAAGACGGCGAAATCATGGGGGTGCGCCACAAAACGCGGGCGGTCGAAGGCGTACAGTTCCATCCCGAATCCATCCTCTCCGAACACGGGCATGATCTGCTCGGCAATTTTCTCAAGGCATGGCCTTCAAGCAAGGAGGAAACCCCATGATTACCCCGCAACAAGCCCTGCAACGCGCGATTGAGCACCGCGAAATTTTCTACGATGAAATGGTGTCCCTGATGCGCCAGATTATGTCCGGCGACGTTTCGCCCCTGATGACCTCGGCGATCCTGACCGGTCTGCGGGTGAAGAAGGAAACCGTCGGCGAAATTTCCGCCGCCGCTACCGTCATGCGCGAACTGGCGACACGGGTGAATGTCAGCGGGTCGCGCGACAATCTGCTGGATGTGGTGGGCACGGGCGGCGATGGCTCGCATACCTTCAACATTTCCACTTCGACCATTTTTGTCGCGGCGGCGGCGGGCATACAGGTTGCCAAGCACGGCAACCGCAGCATTTCTTCCAAATCCGGCAGCGCCGACGCGCTCGACGCGCTGGGGGTGAATCTGGAACTCTCACCGGAACAGGTGGCGGAATGTATTGACGCTACAGGCATCGGCTTCATGTTCGCGCCGCGTCATCATGGCGCGATGAAAAACGTGGCGGCGGTGCGGAACGAAATGGGGGTGCGCACCCTCTTCAATATTCTGGGGCCGCTTACCAATCCGGCGGACGCGCCCAATACCCTGTTGGGCGTGTTTCACTCCGATCTGGTCGGCATTCTGGTGCGCGTCATGCAGCGGCTGGGCGCGCGGCACGTGCTCACCGTGTATGGCATGGACGGCATGGATGAGGTCAGTCTGGGCGCTTCCACCCTGGTGGGCGAACTGAAGGACGACGTAGTCACGGAATACGAGATTCATCCGGAAGATTTCGGCATCGCCATGGCGGGACGGCGTAATCTCAAGGTCGGCAGTGTCGAGGAATCGCGCGAGGTAGTGCTCTCGGCGCTGGAAAACAAACCCGGCCCGGCGCGGGAAATCGTCATTTTGAACGCGGGCGTGGCGCTCTATACCGCCAACCGCGTCGAGCGCATCGGCGCGGGCGTCGATCTGGCGCGGGAAGTCATCGCCAGCGGCGCGGCACGGGTCAAGCTTGACGAATTCGTGCAATTCACCCGTCGCTTCAAGAAAAGGCAATGAGCGACACCCTCAAAAAAATCCTTGCCGTCAAGACGGAAGAAGTCGCCGCCGCCCGCGCCCGTCTGCCGCTGGCGGAAGTCCACGCCCAGGCGAAAAACCAGCCGCCGCCGCGGGATTTTGCGCGCGCCCTGCAAGAACGGGTAGAGAAAAAACAGGCGGCGGTGATCGCCGAAATCAAAAAGGCCAGCCCCTCAAAGGGAGTGATTCGTCCTGATTTTCGCCCCGCCGAAATTGCCGCAAGCTACGCCGCGCATGGCGCGGCCTGTCTTTCCGTGCTCACCGACGCGCCGTTTTTTCAGGGGTCTCCCGCATATTTGCAAGCCGCCCGCGCCGCCTGTTCCCTGCCGATACTCCGCAAGGATTTCATCATCGACGCGCACCAGATCCACGCGGCGCGCGTCATGGGCGCGGACGCCATCCTGCTCATCGTCGCCGCCCTTTCCCCTGGACAGATGCAGGATTTCGAGGGTCTGGCGCGGGAACTGGGTCTGGCGGTGCTGGTGGAAAGTCATGATGGCGAAGAACTGGATGTCGCCCTGCAACTGGCAACGCCCCTGATCGGCATCAACAATCGCAATCTGCGCACCTTTGAGGTCAATCTGGACACCACGCTCCGGCAACTGCCGCGCATCCCGCCGGAGCGTCTGGTCGTCATCGAAAGCGGCATCCGGACGCCGGAAGACGTGCAGGCCCTGCGCGACAGCCATGTCCATGCCTTTCTGGTCGGCGAAGCTTTTATGCGCGCGCCGGATCCGGGGCAGGAACTGGCGCGGATGTTTTTTTGAATTCAGTCGTCCTTTATTTCATCGTAAAACTAACTCTGGTTGAAACCCCGCCCTTCAGGGCGGTGGGAGCCGACCCCTGCCTGAAGGCAGGGGTTTCAGGCGACCGTTTTGGGAGGGGAGAGAAACCCCTTCCAA
>JAIRZG010000068.1 GCA_031267345.1 Zoogloeaceae bacterium | reverse complement strand
ATCCTGTCCCCAAAGACTGGAAAACCAAGCGTTGAATTCAGGCAGGTATCGAATGGAAAACATGGCGATAGTTGTAGTCGAACGAATACAAAATGGCAAAGGTTTCCAGGATATACAGTACGTCAAACCCTGGATAAACGTAGGGGCGAGCGGCGCTCGCCCCTACAAGGAGCCGTGCGGGAAGGCGCAAGCTCTGTCGGTTCCTGTATCCGGTCTTCCAACCCGCACGATCTGCCCCCTCGTTTGAAAGCGAAGGGCGGCGGAAAAAACAACCGCCATACAGGAAGCTTTGCCATGTCTCAATCGCTTGCGGGCGGGCTTGAAACCCGCCCCTACATCCCCGGCGCGTCCGCGCGCCTCAACCCATTTCGTCCAGCACTTTCGTCGCCTGCGGGAAATCCGCCATGAGGACGAGTTCGGCGACGCGGACGATGCTTTCGTGGCGCTTCGGGCTGAGGGGCAGGCTCTCTGCGGCGGCCAGGGCGTCGTCTACGGCGATCAGGTCTTCGGCGGCCAGCACTTCCCTGAGGCGGGTCAGGATTGCCGTCTGTTCCGTCGTCAGGACGGCTTCCGCCTGACCGCCCGCTTCCGCGTCGCTGGCGCGAGTTTGCGCCAGGGCGGTTTCGATGCGTCCGACCAGCGCTTCCACGTCCATGCTAAACGCCGCGCGGTGTTCCTGGATAAAGGTCGCGTCGCCCGCGCGTCCAGCCGCTTCCAGACGCGCCGCGGTTTGCGACAGCGTTTGTGCCCCGATATTCGCCAGCGCGCTTTTCAGGGCGTGTACATGCGTCGTAAAGTCTTTCCATTCCGCGTTGAAGGTCATCCTGACGGCTTTCTGTCCCGGAATTTCCGAACTGGCGGGCGGCGCGGGGTCCTGGACGACGCCATTCGCGCCATTCGCCGCTTCCGCCGCATCTTCCAATATGGCATGGCGTTTGTCTGCCGGAATCCACTTTTTCAGAATGGCGTTCAGCTTGTCCGTCTCAATGGGTTTGGAGAGGTAATCGTCGAAGCCGTGCGCCAAAAACATTTCCTTCATTCCGGAAACGGCGTTAGCCGTCAACGCCACGACGGGGACTTGCCGGCGGCAGGGTTCGTCCGGCAGGGCGCGGATAGCCGCCGTAGCCTCAATGCCGTCCATGCCGGGCATCATGTGATCCATCAGGATCAGATCGAAGGAATGTTCGCGCACCTTGTTGATGGCTTCGCGCCCGCTCAGGCAGGTGACAATCCGCATTTTGTAGGGCATCAGCAGTCCTTCGGCGACCAGCAGGTTGCTGGGCAGATCGTCCACCAGCAGCACGTTCGCCTCCGGCGCGGTAAAAGCGATACGCTGCGTTTTTATACGGCGTGCGCTTTGCGCGCCAAGATTGCCCATCGACTGCCAGTCAGTCACGCCTTGCAGCAGGGTGGCGGTAAAAACAGAACCCTTGCCGTACTCGCTCGTCACCGTGATGTCGCCGCCCATGGCGCGGCACAGACTGCGGGCGATGGACAGCCCCAAGCCAGTTCCCTCGATCCGGCTGTGCCGTTTTTCATCGACGCGCGTAAATTCCCCGAAAAGTTTTTGCAAGTCTTCCGGTTTGATGCCGATGCCACTGTCTTCGACGACGAAAGTCAGGCCGATGACGCCATTACCCGCGCTGTTTTTTTGCCGCTCGCCGGAGGCGGAGAAACGGATGACGCCGCGCTCGGTGTACTTCACGGCGTTGGAAAGCAGGTTGAGCAGAACCTGTTTGACGCGGCCTGCGTCGCCGCTCATGCCAGCGGGGATGGCGGGAGAAATGTTCGTTATCAATTCCAGCGGCTTTTCCGCCATGCGGACGCGAATGAGGGTCAGCGCGTCGTTCAACAGGGAGGCCGTCTCGTAAGGAGCGGCGTTGATTTCCAGTTTGCCGGACTCGATTTTGGAAAAATCGAGAATGTCATTGATGATGGACAAGAGGCTGGTTCCGGCGCTTCGGATGCCCTCAAGGTATTCCAGCGCCTTCGGCGCGCCGTATTCGCGCTTCGCCAGTTCACCCAAGCCGATGATCGCGTTCATCGGCGTGCGGATTTCGTGGCTCATGTGGGCGAGAAAGTTGCTTTTGGCGCGCGTGGCCTGTTCGGCGACACGGGTTTGCGCCGCCAGCGCGCGGGTGCGTTCTTCCACGGCGGCTTCCAGCCGTTTGCCGCCGCTGCGGCTTTTCAGGAACATGACGGACAAGAGCAGGACGAGACAGAGAAAGAGCGCCAGACCGGTAATCAGCCAGGGCATACGGGCGCGCACCAGCGCGCCCTGATAGTCGAATACGCGCCGCTCCCAGCGATCCTCGACCTCGTGGGCAGGAATCAGACGCATACTCTTGTTGAGGATGGAATGCAGCAGCGCCTCCGAGGCGTTGAGGCCGAAATAGGCTTCGTATTTCTTGTTGAAAGGGATATTGATCCGGACATAGGGACGCTCCATGTAATGCGTCATGCTGAGCACCTGATTCTGGGTGCCCATGACCAGATCCACTTCGCCCCGCTCCAGCGCCAGCAGCGGTTCGATAGAATCGACATACGTTTTCGTATGCTTGTGCTCAGGAAACCAGCGCTGGAACATTTCGGTATACGCCGAATCTTCCGACAGGCCGATGGTCAGGTCGCGCACTTCGCGCAAAAGGATATTGGGTGTGTCGTTACGGGAAATCAGTGCGTAATAATCCGTCATGAACGGCATGTTCGTCCACAAAAAACGCCCTTCCCTTTCCGGCGTTTGCGCCAGTTCCGAAACCATCGCCACCTTGCCGTTTTCCAGCATTTGCAACAGTTCCGTCCACGATATTGGCGTCTGATGCGCCGGAACGAAATTCAGCCCGCTGAGTTTGCCGATCTCCGCCAGAATGTCCAGCGACGCGCCCTGCCATGTGCCATCCATTTCGTTATAAAACGCAATGGGGTAATTGTCATACTCCACGCCGACGAGAATGGGCTGGTTCAAGCCCTGTTTGCTGTGCGTGTGAACATACGCCCTTTCCTCAGAGGTCAGCCCGACGATGAATTTCTCGCGCAGATATTCCTGATAGCCTTCCTGATACAGATGGTTCAGATAGAGGCTGCTGCCGTTATCCAGCGCCTTTTGCATGACGGAGATGATTGGCGCGAGTTCGGGGTTTTGCGTCGCCAGCGAAACCGGCGCAAAGACCATCGGCAGCATGTCTTCCGTGACCACATCGTCGTAGGCGTCAAAGGCGGCTTCATAGGGCGCTTCATCCACCAGCGCGTCGATTTTGCCTTCTTTGAGCATCCGCCAGGCTTCGGCATGATTGTCGACCAGAAACACTTCAAAGGGAGCGGCAAGGGAATCGCGGGATTGTTCAAAGGTGGTCGTGCCTGCCAGAAAACCGTAACGCAGGGGACGGATGTCCGCGAGTTCCGCAATGCTCCGCTTCTCGGCCAGCCGCATGTACTGGATCGCCCGATCCGAAATGGACGTGGTCATCCAGTAGGTTCTCAGACGTTCCGGGGAACGGCTCAAGTCGCCGGTAAAGTCCGCTTCAAGGGTCGCCAGCCCGCGTATCAACGCATCCCATTCATAAACGGCAGGCGTAAAGCGAATCTCAAACAGCCGACTCAGCCAGTTGCACAGCAACACGTTGTAGCCGCCCAATCTGCCGTCCGCCTTGCGAAACAATTCGGCGCTCGGCTCCGCGCCGAACACGAAACGGGAACGGCTTTGCCGCAAAGCTTCAATGGCGGCAATTTCCTCCGGCGTGACGCCCGGAATCTCCTGATAACGCAGGAAGGGCGGCGCAACCTCTGCGGCGAAAGCGGGAGTGAGCGCCGCAAGGAAAAGGCAGGCGCAGAGCATGAACAGGAAAAAAAGCAGACAAGGCGATTCCGAAGACAGATGCCTCATGAATGCAGGGGCGACCCTGCGCGCGAAGGGCAATGGATTTATCGGGAAGCGAGGAAAAAACGCCATGTTTTGCCTCGCTTTCAACCTTGGGGGGAAATGGCGGCAAGATTGGATAAACGCGCGCGCGCGTCCCGGCAGAAGATTTCCAGCAGACGGCGATATCGTTCCGGCGAACCGCCGATGATGGCCAGTCCGGCCTCGGTATCCACGCCTTCTATTGCCGGGAGCGCGGCATTTGCCGATGTGTCGTCATCGGGCGCGGCCTTGTTTTCCGGCGCGACGTCCGCCGCTTTTTCCAGAGGGCGCTGTTTTTCCGCCGGAATCCATTTTTCCAGAATAGCGTTCAGTTTGGGCGTCTCGATGGGTTTGGAGAGGTAATCGTTGAAGCCGTGCGCCAAAAAGAGGTCCTTCATTCCGGAGATCGCATTGGCGGTCAACGCCACGATGGGCAGTCGCCGATAGCGTTCATCCGGCAGGGCGCGAATGACCTCGGTAGCCTTGATGCCATCCATGCCCGGCATCATGTGATCCATCAGCACCAGATCAAACGGTTGTTTTTGCGCCAGGTCGATGGCTTCGCGTCCGCTCAGGCAGGTGACGATCTGCATTTTGTAGGGCATCAACAGTCCTTCGGCGACCAGCAGGTTGCTGGGCAGATCGTCCACCAGCAGCACGTTCGCTTCCGGCGCGGTAAAACTGATGCGCTGCGCCTGGACATGCCGCGCCCTTTGCGTGGCGAGATCACCCATGGGCTGCCAGTCGGCGACGCCTTGCAGCAGGGTGGCGGTGAAAGTGGAACCCTTGCCATACTCGCTCGCCACCGTGATGCCGCCACCCAGCGCGTGGCACAACCTGCGGGTGATGGCCAGACCCAGTCCCGTGCCCTGGATATGCTGGTGCTGCATTTCTTCCAGACGCACGAAGTCACCGAACAGGGAAGGTAAATCCTCCGCCTTGATGCCGACGCCGCTATCCTCGACGGTAAAGCGCAGACGGATTTCCGTAGCGCCGATCTTCTGCTGGACGGCGCTGAATTTGATGTAGCCTTTTTGCGTGTATTTCACCGCGTTGGAAAGCAGGTTGAGCAGGATCTGCTGCACGTGGGGCATGTCGCCGAGCAATATGCCGGGAATGTCGGGGTCAAGGGTAACGATCAATTCGATGGGGGTGTCGTCCAGACGCATACGAATCACGGTCAGCACGTCATTGAGGAGCGAGGCGGTTTCATAGCGTTCATGGGCGATTTCCAGCTTGCCGGATTCGATGCGGGAAAAATCCAGAATATCGTTGATGATGTTCAGGAGATTTGCGCCCGCGTTGCGGATGCCTGCGATGTATTCCAGCGCCTTGGGC
>JAIRZG010000026.1 GCA_031267345.1 Zoogloeaceae bacterium | reverse complement strand
CACAAGGGGAGAGGAAGTGAAAAAGGGGAGGGAATATAGCCACACCTTCCCTTCAAGGGAAGATCCGGACGGTTTCGCCATCATGAATTCATGGCTTCGGCATTCATGCGATTGCCCTGGGAAGACGGACATTCCGGCGCGGCTTCCTGTCTTCTGATCTAAAATCTTGGTTTCCCTTGTTTGCGAGGTCTTTGTGACCGAAATTACTATCGCGCTGTCCAAAGGCCGCATTTTTGAAGAAACCCTGCCGTTGCTGGCGGCGGCGGGGATTGTGCCGGACGGGAACCCGGAAACTTCCCGCAGGCTCATCATCGGCAGCAATCAGCCGGAGGTGCGGCTGGTCATTGTGCGCGCTTCCGACGTGCCGACCTATGTGCAATATGGCGCGGCGGATCTGGGCGTGGCGGGCAAGGACGTGTTGATCGAGCATGGCGGCGCGGGGTTGTATCAGCCGCTCGATCTCAACATCGCCCGTTGCCGCATGATGGTGGCGGCGCCGGAAGGCTTTGATTACGCTTCAGCCGTGCGGCAAGGCGCGCGGTTGAAGGTGGCGACCAAATACATCCGGACGGCGCGCGATCATTTCGCCGCCAAGGGAGTGCATGTCGATCTCATCAAACTCTATGGTTCGATGGAATTGGCGCCATTGGTGGGATTGTCGGACGCCATTGTCGACCTGGTCTCTTCCGGCGCGACGTTGAAGGCCAACAAACTTCTGGCGGTGGAGCCGATCATGGAGATTTCCAGCCGCCTCATCGTCAATCAGGCGGCGCTGAAACTGAAGCGCGACGCCCTGCAACCGGTTATCGACGCCATTTCCGGCGCGGTAAAAGCGTAAAAAATGCCGAATATCAAACGATTGAACAGCAAAGAAGCCGGTTTTTCAGCGGCGCTGGATGAACTTCTGGCCTTTGAGTGCGCTCAGGACGCAGGCATAGAAAACACCGTCGCCGCCATTTTGACGGATGTCCGGCAACGCGGCGACGCAGCGGTGCTGGACTATACCCGACGCTTCGATCGCCTTGATCCGGAAAATGCGCCCGATATGGCGGCGCTGGCAATCCCGCGCGCCGAACTTGCCGCCGCCCTTGTGACGCTCCCTGCCGAACGCCGCGCGGCGCTGGAAGCAGCAGCGACGCGCATCCGCTGCTTTCACGAAAAACAGGCGCAGACGGGTTGGCGATACACCGAGGCCGATGGCACGTTGCTGGGGCAAAAGGTCACGCCGCTCCAGCGCGTCGGGCTGTACGTCCCTGGCGGCAAGGCGGCTTACCCGTCTTCCGTGCTGATGAACGCCATTCCCGCCAAGGTGGCGGGTGTGCATGAACTCATCATGGTCGTGCCTACGCCGGATGGCGAAAAAAACCAGCTGGTGCTTGCCGCCGCCGCGCTGGCGGGCGTTGATCGGGTATTCGCCATCGGCGGCGCGCAGGCGATTGCCGCGCTGGCCTTCGGCACGGAAAGCATACCCAAAGTAGATAAAATCGTCGGCCCCGGCAACGCCTATGTCGCCTGCGCCAAGCGGCGGGTGTTCGGTATTGTCGGCATCGACATGGTGGCGGGGCCTTCGGAAATTCTCGTGCTGGCTGATGGCAGCGCCGACCCCGACTGGGTGGCGATGGATCTGTTCAGTCAGGCCGAACACGATGAACTCGCGCAGAGCATCCTCATCAGCCCTGACGCCGCCTACCTCGACGCCGTGCATGTCGGCATGAAAAAATTGCTGCCTGCCATGCCGCGCCGCGCCGTCATCCTGGCGGCGCTGGAAAACCGGGGGGCGTTCATTGCGACGCGCGATCTGCCGGAAGCCATTGACATCGCCAACCGCATCGCCCCCGAACATCTGGAACTCGCCCTGCGAGACGCCGACGCCTGGGTGGAAAAAATCCACAACGCCGGCGCGATTTTCATCGGCCCCTATACCTCGGAAAGTCTGGGCGACTACTGCGCCGGCCCCAACCATGTGTTGCCCACCTCCGGTAGCGCCCGCTTCTCCTCGCCTTTGGGCGTCTACGATTTTCAAAAACGCACCAGCCTGATTCGCGTCTCCAGGGCGGGCGCGCAAACTTTGGGACAAATCGCCGCCACCCTCGCCGACGGCGAAGGTCTGCCTGCGCACGCCTGTTCGGCGCGTTATCGGCTGACGGGCGCGGGCGCGTGACAAGGGCGCCATGCTGACCCTCTCTCCCCTGCTGCAAAAGGAGCGGGCGCTGCGACTGGCCTGGGCCAAATACCTGGCATTCCCCGATTTTGAGCATTTTGTCGAGTTTTCCCTGTCGCTCAACAATTGCACCGACGCCCTGTCCCAGCAATCGCAGACCGGATTGCATCATGCCTGCCGCCAACTGGAACAGCAGGCACTGGCCTTGTTCGGCGACGAAAACAGCCATCCGATTGCCGAAGACATCATGAATTCCCTGGGCGACCAGATTGCGCGCCTGGGCGGATTGCTGCGCCGTTACTGCGCTGGCGAAGGCGAAATCGCGGAAGAGCGGCGCGCGCGCGAAAAACCCGACGCCGCCCCGATCGCCCGAATCACGAACAGCGCCCAACAGGTCTTTCTGATGGGCAAACGCGGCGCGCGCTGGCATGATCTGGCGACCCAGCTCGGCTATTTTGGCATTTCGGCGCATGATCACGGCTGGAAGCTGCCTGCGCCCGACCATTCCGGCCTCGGCGTGTATCTGCTGGATGTGGGCGAACAACACGCCACGCACTGGCTCCCGACATTGCGACAATTACGCGAGCGCGTTCCGCTGGCGCGCATCGTCTGCCTGGGAATGCCGAATGAGTTTGCCGCCATGAATCAGGCGTTGCAGGTGGGCGCGGATCGCTGCATGGCGCAGAGCGCCAGTCTGCAACAGATTTTGAGCCAGGTGTTGGCGCATCGGGAGACCGAGGAGGTGGAATCCTACCGTGTGCTGATTGTCGAGGATTCGCGCACGGCGGCGCATGTCATCAGCCGCGCGCTGAAAGAATACGGCACACTCACCCGAACGCTTTACGATCCGCTGCAAACGCTTTCCGTCGTTCGCCAGTTCCAGCCCGATCTGATCCTCATGGACATGTACATGCCCGGTTGCACGGGCGTGGAAGTGGCGCGGGTGATTCGCCAGCACGATGAATTCCTGAGCATTCCCATTGTCTATCTTTCCGGCGAAACCAACATCGGCCTGCAAATGGAAGCCCTGCGTCTGGGCGGCGATCAGTTTTTGACCAAGCCGTTCAATCCGGTGCTGGTCAACGCGGTGGTCAAGAGCAAAATCGACCGTTACCGGGAATTGCGCCGTTCCATGCAAAATGACAGCCTTACCGGCCTCCTGAACCACATCAGCAGCCAGCAGGCGCTGGCGGCGGCGCTGGAAGGACTGCGCGACGGCGAAGGTCTGGCGGTGGTCATGCTTGATATTGATCACTTCAAGCAGGTCAATGACACGCACGGGCATCCGGTCGGCGATCAGGTGATTCGTTCGCTGGCCTGGATGTTGAAGCAACGTCTGCGGCACAGCGACATCATCGGTCGCTATGGCGGCGAGGAATTCGTGGTGGGTCTGGCGCGCGCGCGCGCCAACGACGCCGTGGAAATTCTGGATCGCATCCGCAGCGATTTTTCCCGCATTACTTTTCATGGAATCGACGACACGCCGTTTTGCACCAGCTTCAGCGTCGGCATAGCGGTCTGCGCGGAAAGCGCGTCCATGAAAAAAGACCTGAAAACCCTGCTGGAAGCCGCCGACAGCGCGCTCTACCAAGCCAAGCGCCAGGGGCGCAACCGGGTCGTGTTGACCGGACGTTGAGCATTCATTGTCATGCGTCGCGCAGTTTACCGTTGCCGGTCTTTTGTCTTCCGCCCCTTGCGCCCGCGCCTGATGCTAAAATCACTGTTTTGCTGTTCAGGAGCGCAATAGCGCGTCAAGTGATGATTTCCGGCCTACTCAAAAAGATTTTCGGCAGCCGCAACGATCGGCTGATTAAACAATATGCCCAGACGGTGCGGCGCGTCAATGCGCTGGAAGCAGACATCGCCGCCCTTTCCGACGAGGCCTTGCAGGTCAAAACCGGGGAATTCCGTCAACGTCATGCCCAGGGCGAAAGTCTGGATGACCTGCTGCCGGAAGCCTTCGCCGTGGTGCGCGAAGCCAGCAGGCGAGTGTTGGGAATGCGCCATTTCGACGTGCAACTGATCGGCGGCATGGTGCTGCATTACGGCAAGATTGCGGAAATGCGCACCGGTGAAGGCAAAACGCTGGTGGCGACCCTGCCTTCCTACCTGAACGCGCTTTCCGGCAAGGGGGTGCACATCATCACCGTCAATGATTACCTCGCCAGCCGTGACGCGGAATGGATGGGGCGACTGCACCGCTTCCTTGGTCTTTCCGTAGGCGTGAATCTGACGCAGATGGCGCATGACGACAAACACGCCGCCTATGCTGCAGACATCACCTATGGCACCAATAATGAATTCGGCTTCGACTATCTGCGCGACAACATGGTCTACAGCACCGATGAACGGGTGCAGCGCGGCCTGAGTTTCGCCATTGTCGATGAAGTGGATTCCATCCTCATCGACGAAGCGAGAACGCCGCTCATCATCTCCGGTCAAGCCGAGGATCGCACGGATCTCTATGTCCGCATCGACAAGGTGGCGCCACTATTGACGCGCGCGCCGGAAGAAAAGGCCGAAGGCGATTACTGGGTGGATGAAAAAGGCCATCAGGTGCATTTTTCCGAGGAAGGCCACGAACACGCCGAGCAGATTCTGGTCAACATGGGGCTGCTTCCCGACGGGCGCAGCCTCTACGAAGCCGCCAATATCGGCCTGATGCACCATCTGAACGCCGCCCTGCGCGCTCATACCCTATTCCACAAGGATCAGCAGTACATCATCAAGGATGGCGCGGTGGTCATCATCGACGAATTCACTGGTCACGCCCTGCCCGGACGCCGCTGGTCGGACGGGCTGCATCAGGCGGTGGAAGCCAAGGAAGGGCTACCCATCCAGAATGAAAACCAGACGCTGGCCTCCATTACTTTCCAGAATTACTTTCGCATGTACGGCAAACTCGCGGGCATGACCGGCACGGCGGATACCGAAGCCTACGAATTTCACCAGATTTACGGGCTGGAAACCGTGGTCATCCCTACGCACCGTCCGATGGTGCGGCAGGATTTCAACGATCAGGTGTTCAAGACCGCCGCCGAAAAACATCAGGCCATTGTCGCCGATGTCAAGGAATGCCACGGGCGCGGTCAGCCGGTGCTGTTGGGCACGACCTCCGTGGAAGCCTCGGAACTCCTGTCACGGCTCCTGGAAAAGGAAAATCTGCCGCATCAGGTCCTGAACGCCAAGCAACATGCGCGCGAAGCGCAGATTGTCATCCAGGCCGGACGCCCCGGCATGATCACCGTCGCCACCAACATGGCGGGACGCGGTACGGATATTGTGCTGGGCGGTAACGTCGACAAGCTGATTGTCGCCGTGCAGGATGACGAAAAACTTGCGCCCGCCGAACGCGCGACGCGCATCGAGGAACTGAAGGCTGAATGGCAGATCTTGCATGAACAGGTGCTGGCGGCGGGCGGCTTGCGGATCATCGCTTCTGAACGGCATGAATCGCGGCGTATCGACAACCAGTTGCGCGGTCGCGCCGGACGCCAGGGCGATGCTGGTTCCTCGCGCTTCTATCTGTCGCTGGATGACCCGCTGTTGCGTATTTTCGCGGGTGAGCGGCTGCGCGGCATCATGGACAAACTGAAAATGCCGGAAGGCGAGGCGATTGAGCATCCGCTGGTTTCCCGTTCGCTGGAATCGGCGCAGCGCAAGGTGGAAGGCCGCAACTTCGACATCCGCAAGCAACTGCTCGAATATGATGATGTCGCCAATGACCAGCGCAAGGTCATCTACGCCCAGCGCAACGAGATTCTGGAAAGCGATGACATTTCCGAGACCATCACCGCCATGCGGCACGGCGTGTTGACGGACACTCTTCGCCAGTTTATTCCGGCGGAATCCGTTGAGGAACAGTGGGATACCGCTGGTCTCGAACGCGCCCTGCTGGGCGATTTCCTGCTGGAAGCGCCGATAGGCCAGTGGTTGAAGCAGGACAACACCCTGACCGACGAAGCCATTTTGAAGCGTCTGGCGGCGCTCGTCGATGAGGCGTATGCCGCCAAGGTCGCACAGGTGGGCAAGGGCATTTTTGCCCAGTTCGAGCGCAACATCATGCTGCAAAGCCTGGATACGCACTGGCGCGAGCATTTGGGCGCGCTCGATCATCTGCGTCAGGGCATTCACCTGCGCGGCTACGCCCAGAAAAATCCCAAACAGGAATACAAGCGCGAAGCCTTTGAACTGTTTGAGACCCTGCTGGACATCGTGCGCCACGAAGTCACGCGTGTACTGGTCACGGTGCAGATTCGCTCGCAGGCCGATGTGGAGGAAAGCAAACCCGACGAAGTGGAAAATGTCCAGTATCGCCACGCCGGTTATGACGATGAGCCGGATGATGGCCTGGCGGTCAAAAAAACGCAGCCCATCCACGCCGAACCGAAAATCGGGCGCAATGATCCTTGTCCTTGCGGCAGCGGCAAGAAGTACAAACACTGCCACGGCAAGCTGGTCTGATTTTTTCGTCTTTACGGATAAGCCTCTTGATGAACACGCCGTCCTTACCTGCCGCAGACGCGCTGCCTGCCGTCGCCGAACCGCTGGATGAGCCTGCCGCCGAATCGTCTGTTGAATCGCCCGCTGAATCGCCGTCCGCCCCGCAACCTGGCCCGCGCGACATTTTAAAAACCCTGTACGCGCGTTTTCCCGTTTTTCGCGCGGGCGAGCCGCTGGCTATCGGCATTGACAAGGCCGTGCGCGTCGAGTTGCCCGATTTGCCCAAAAAGAACCTGCGGATTGCCCTTTCCATTCATACGCACAGCAACCGTTATCTGCGGAACATGGCAAAAGCCGGACAGCGCCTTGATTTGCAGGGCGCGTCCGCGGGCGGGATTACCGACAGCCAACGCCAGTACGCCGCCGAACGCCTGCAAGAACGTCTGAGAAAACGGACGGAAACCGCCGCCAGCGCGGCAACCCCGCCATCCGCCGCCGCGCCGGAAACGCCGCCCGCCGCGCTCCGGAACCGACCGAAAAAAACGCCCGCCCAAACGCCGCCGCGCCCCGAGAAAGCCGCCGCCGCGCCGCGTCGACAGGCGGAGAAACCGCCCGCGCCGCAAAAGCCGCTGCCGTCGCAAACCCTGGAAAACGCCGCGCCCTTGAGCCTGGCCGAAAAACTGGCGCTGCTGAGCGAAAAGTACGCCCGCAAATAAAATCCGCCGCGTCCCCCCTGCGCCATGTCGTCCGCCACATCCGCAACCCCCGGCTGCCGCGACTGCGCGCACTACGCGATCACCCACGACGCCCGCCAGCCCTACGCCTGCCGCGCCATGAATTTTAAAAGCGCCCGCGCGCCCGCGCTGGATGTCCTCGAAGCCAGCGGCGCGTCCTGCTTGTGGTTCAAGGCCAAACCCCGCTGGAACGTTGATCCCGCCGCGTCGCAGCGATCTGGGCCCTGACCTTTGCTTTCTCTGGCGTTTTCGTGGATAATCCGCCGTTTTTCCGGGCTTGTCCCGGAGTCGCCAATATCGCGGTTCGTTTTACTCAAGGAATCCTCACATGAAAAACGGCATTCATCCCGACTACGAAGAAATCCAGGTCACCTGCTCCTGCGGCAATACCTTTACCACCCGCTCCACCATGAAAAAAGCCCTGCATGTGGAAGTGTGCGCCAACTGCCATCCGTTCTACACCGGCAAACAGAAAATTGTCGATACCGCCGGGCGCGTGGAAAAATTCAACCAGAAATTCGGCGCGTTGCGTCAATCCGCCTGAACGCCCTTCCAGGCAGAATTGTCGCCTCGTCCCAGGCAGCCGACAGGCTGCCTTTTTCTTGAACGCTCGCCATGTCCGTTTTGTCGCGCCCCATAAAACTGCCGCCCACGGGCTGGATGCTCGCCGGTCTGCTCGTCATTTACGTGTTCGCCGGACTGTTCGGACACGACCCGTGGAAAACCGAAGATGTCATTCATCTGGCGGTTGCCCGTGATTTTCTGGATACGGGGCATGGGTTGGGGCTTTCGCTGGCGGGACGCACCTTTCTTGCCGCGCCGCTTTACTACTGGAGCGCCGCGCTCACGGAATTCATCTTTGGCGGCCTCCTGCCCGCACACGACGCGCTGCGGCTTGCCAGCGGCCTGTGGACGGCGCTGGCCTTGATTGCGCTGTATTACGCCGGACGCGAATGGTATGGTCGGGATGCCGCCGCCGCCACGCCCATCCTGCTGATCGGCAGCTTCGGCCTCATTGTGCGCGTACATGAAGCGCAACCCATGCTGACGCTTTTTGCCGCGGAAAGCCTCCTGTTGCTGGCGTTGGCGCTCCTGCCGCGCAAAGGCCGCGCCGCGCTGTTCTCTTTGGCGGCGGCGCTCTTTCTGGCGGCGCTGGGCGCGGGTGTTTCCGGTCTTTTTCCGCTGCTCGCGCTCTGTCCCTTGCCCCTCATGGCGCGCTATCGGCCGGACGCGACCCCGCTGCGTTTCTGGGGCGCGGGGATGTTGCTGGGCGCGGCGCTGACAGCGGCGGCGCTCGCGCTGCTCCATTACGCCGCGCCGGAATGGCAAATGGCCTGGTTCTATCAGGAATATCAACGCCTGACGGGCAACTGGCGTTATGGCGGCGATTTGCGGGAATACGCCACGCTCCTGCCCTGGTTTTCCTGGCCGCTCTGGCCGCTGGCGGGCTGGACATTATGGAAAAACCGCCGCGTCTGGCAATCCAGGGAAACCCTGCGCCAAAACGCCCGTCTCCTGCTGCCGTTGACCGCCTTTTTCCTGCTCCTGTTCCTGCTTCCCGTCTGCCTTTCCGCGCGGGAAAGCACCGCCCTGTTGCTGCTGCCGCCGCTGGCCTTGCTGGCGACGCCGGGGGCGCTTTCCTTGCGTCGGGGCGCGGCGAATGCCTTTGACTGGTTTTCCAGCATGGTTTTTTGCGTCTTCGCGCTGCTGTTGTGGGCAGGTTGGAGCGCCATGGTCTTCGGTTTTCCGGCGCGACTGGCGCGGCGCGTCGTGGAATTAAGCCCCGGTTTTGTCGGACGCTTCGATTTCTGGCTGTTCGTTCTTGCCGTGGCGGTCACGCTCTGGTGGTTGCGTCTGCTGCTGCAATTACCACGCTCGCCCTGGCGCTGCCTGGTCCGCTGGAGCGCCGGACTGATTACCCTGTGGCTGCTGGCGGTTTCCCTGTGGCTGCCCTGGATTGACTACGGCAAGAGTTATCGGCAACTGGCTGCCGCGCTTGCCGCGCAGTTGCCGGAAGAACGTCCGGCGTGCGTTGCCGAATGGCGCCTGGGCGAAGCCCAACGCGCCTCTTTCGCCTACTTCGAGCGTCTTGCCTTTACGCCGCTGCAAGCTGCCGACGGACGCTGCCGCTGGCTGCTGACCCAGGATAACCCGCGCGTCGAAACCGCGTTGCCGGATCAGGACTGGCGGCGCGTCTGGGAAGGCAGCCGCCCCGGCGACCGCAAGGAACGTTTCCGCCTGTATCGCCGTGTGGAAGAATCCACCGTGCGGCGCGGTTCGGGTAAAGCCCAGCGTTATGAACCGGGCTAACGCTTGCAGTTTTGCGCTTTGGTGAGGCGTTCGGGTTTCCAGAGGCCATCCGCCAGATTCTTGAGGCGCACGGTGAGGGCGCACTGTCCATTGACGATCGCGGCATAGGCTTCGTAATTCTTGCCTGCCTGCGGGACAAAGGAACCGGCAAGCGCGCAACGGGCGCGGGATCCCGTCCCGACCTGAAAATCCAGTGTGAAGGGTTTGCCCGCCGCGATATAGAGTTCGGCAAAAGGCTTGTCGCCAATGCGCTCCGGATTGGGCATGTTCCGGCTCTGCCCTTGCAGATCGCCCCTGCCGCCCAGGATGACGCCCGTGTCGGGCGCGGAATCGTCCAGGCAATCCTTCGACGGAATGGCGCGCACCACGCCTTCGGCGCTCACGACGCGCAAGCGCGCGTTCGAGGCGGTATTGGCCACCTCCGCGACGGGCGTCACGGGGGCGCCGGTGAGGGAGGTGGTCGTCAGGCAACCGCCCAGGACGGCGGAGAGCAGGGTTATTCGCAAGTATTTTGCGCGGCAGGGGATTCGGATCATTTTGTTCGCTTCTGAAAAGACCGGGTTTGACAAGTGGTTTGGCATTATTGCACAGGCTTGCCGAAATTGACGCGCAGCGTCAACGCCAGCGCCAGCAGACTTTGCAGCAGATAAAGGGAGCTGGCGACGCCGTGCCAGGCGGCAAAACGCTCGCGCAGCGCGCTGCGCGTGACATCAAGCGGCAGGGCGCTTTCCTTCAAATGCTGCATGAAAGGCTGGATGCCGAAAAGGCTGACCGCCGTCAGGATCAGCATCAACGCGGTCAGCCAGAAGGCCAGCGTGCGCAGACTGCCCGCCAGGCCTTGGCGCGACAGCAACGCTGCCAGCAGATAACCGCCCAACGCCAGCCCCGTCCAGCCGGAGACGGTAAACAGATGTCCGGCGATTTCCCCGGCCCGCATACGCTCCTGCGTATAGAACAATACCGGAACCACCAGATAGCCGATGCTCCACAACATGCCCGCCCAGGCGGTCAGGACAAGATGAAACAGGGCGTTCGCCAGAGACGTTATCGCGCGCATGGGATGCTTTCGCAAAACCTGAAGGAGCGGGCATTCTAAACGCACACGCGACGTTCAGGCCAGCAAGGTAGGCGAGTCAGGATATTGCCGGCATGTGGAAAGCATCGCCCGGATAACGGACGAAAACAACGCCGCCGCCGAGGAAGCGGCAAGCGGCGCGCAACGCTTGGAGCAATTGGCGCAGGAAGTCGTGGCAACCCTGTCCATCAAGGTGTAATTCAATCCCCCTTCCCCTTGTGGGAGAGGGCGCTCCACAAGGGCGGGAGGGGGCGACAGGTTTCGACGAGGCAACGACTTTGACGCCATCATCTGTGATTTTCAATAACAAACACATTCATGCGATAGCCCTGTGTCTCCGGTGTTCAGGAGAGGGATTTTTTTGAGGCAAGGTCGTAGAATCCGTCCTCTGATCCCTGATGCCGGAATTTCGATGCACGTTATCATTCCTGCCGCTGGTAGCGGTTCCCGCGTAGGCGGCGCGCGCCCGAAGCAGTATTTGCCGCTTTTGGGACAGCCTTTGCTGGCGCATACGCTGGCGGTATTTTGTCGGCATCCAGAAATTACGCACGTCTGGCTGACGCTTGCCGAAGCGGATGAATTCTGGCGACAGCCGGAACAGCAGCGGTTGTGGCAGACGTTTGCGCCGCGTCTGGAAATCCTGCATTGTGGCGGCGCGACGCGCGCGCAGAGTGTGCGTAACACGCTGGTCGCCTTGCGGGACAAGGCGCTGTCGGAAGACTGGATACTGGTGCATGACGCGGCGCGCCCCTGTCTTTCCCGCGCCCTGCTGGATCGTCTGCTGACCGCCTTGTCCGATGATCCGGTGGGCGGCTTGCTGGCTGTGCCGCTGGCGGATACCCTGAAACGGAGCAAGGCGGACGCGGAGCCGTTGAGCGTGCGGGAAACCCTGCCGCGACAAGGGCTGTGGCAGGCGCAAACGCCGCAGATGTTTCGTTACGGCGCGTTGTGCGCGGCGCTGTCGGCGCACGAAGCGGTCACGGACGAGGCGGGCGCGATGGAAGCCGCCGGATTCGCGCCGCGTCTCGTCGAGAGTGATATCAGCAATCTGAAAGTCACCTGTCCTGCCGATTTTGCGCTGGCGGAGTGGATAATCCGGGGACAGCGCGCAGAAGAGGGAGGATGCTATGGCAACGCCTGAATTTCGGGTGGGACAGGGTTACGACGTGCATCGGCTGGTTTCGGGGCGCAAGCTCATGCTGGGTGGAGTGGAGATTCCCTTTGACAAGGGGCTGCAAGGACATTCGGACGCCGACGCCCTGCTCCATGCGCTGACCGACGCCTTGCTGGGCGCGGCGGGATTGGGCGACATTGGCGCGCATTTTCCCGATACCGACCCGCATTATCAGGGCGCTGACAGCCGCGCCTTGCTGCGCGAAGCCCTGAAGCGGGTGCGGGCTGCCGGATGGCGTCCGGTCAATGTTGACGCCACCCTGATCGCCCAACAACCGCGTCTTGCCCCGCACATTCCCGCCATGCGCGCCATTCTCGCCACCGACCTGGAATTGCCGCCCGTCTGCGTCAACATCAAGGGCAAGACCAACGAAACCCTGGGCTATCTGGGGCGCAATGAAGCCATCGCAGCGCAGGTAGTCGTGCTCGTCAGGGAACAGTAAGCAGGGGGCAGGGATCGCGGGGTAAACGCGCTACACGCAGGCGCCTTGATATTTTGGCGACTTCCTTTATAATTTCGTCTTTTTTGGTTTATTCACCGGACAAAGCACATGGTCGTCATCCGTCTTTCCCGTGGCGGCGCGAAGAAGCGCCCCTTTTACAATCTGGTCGTTGCCGACTCCCGCAATCGGCGCGATGGGCGTTTTGTGGAACGCATCGGTTTTTACAACCCGGTCGCCGCCGCGCATGAAGAAAATCTGCGCGTGGCGCTGGATCGGCTGGCCTACTGGCGGCAAAACGGCGCGCGCCTGTCGCCCACCGTTACCCGTCTGGTAAAGCAATACACCGCCAAGACCACAGCCGCCGCCTGATTTTTCGCGTTAGATCAGCAATGGCGGCGCGTTTTTCCGCCGGAGTTTTCCCGCTGGTTTTTTCATCATGACCGATGATTCCAAACTTCTGATTCTGGGGCGCGTCCGCGCAGCCTATGGCGTCAAGGGTTGGGTGAAGGCGCAGACTTTTGGCGATGACGCCGCCAGCTGGCGCAAAATTTCCGTCTGGCGTCTGGCCGCAACGGAAAACGGCCCCTGGCGGCAGCGGGAAGCGGAAGAATGCAAGGCGCAAGGCAAGGACTTGTTGATTCGTTTCGCCGATGTTACAGACCGCGCCGGAGCGGAAAGCCTGCAAGGCTGTTGGCTCGCCGCGCCGCGTGACGCCCTGCCGCCGACCGACGCCAACGAATTTTACTGGGACGATCTCATCGGCCTGAAAGTACTCAACAACGCTGGCGCAAGCCTGGGGCAGGTGGCCGGATGTATTGCCAGCAGCGCGCATACGGTGTTGCGGGTGCTGGATGACGATGGCGAAACGGAACGCTTGTTGCCTTTTGTCGGGGCGGTTGTCCACGAAGTCGACCTCGCCGCAGGCCGGATGCGGGTGGATTGGGAGGCGGACTGGTGAAGGCCGTTTTTGATTGCGTGAGCATTTTTCCGGAAATGTTCGCCGCGCTTGCCGATGTCGGCATTACCCGCAAGGCGCGGGAAGCCGGATTGTGGTCGCTGGGATTATGGAATCCGCGCGACTACGCCGACAACGCTTGGCGCGCCATCGATGACCGTCCCTATGGCGGCGGCCCCGGCATGGTGATGCAGGCCGCGCCGCTGGAAGCCGCCATCCATGCGGCTAGGGCGCGGCAGCAGTCGGCGGGCGCGACTAAAAGCCGGGTGATTTACCTCTCGCCTCAGGGCGCGCCGCTGAATCACGCGAAAGTCATGGCGATGGCGGCGGATATGCAAGGCGGCATCGGTTTGGTGTTGTTGTGCGGACGTTATGAAGGCGTGGATGAACGCCTGATTGAGCGCGTAGTGGAAGAAGAGATTTCCATTGGCGATTTCGTCGTCTCCGGCGGCGAACTGGCCGCCATGTTGCTGATGGACGCGCTGATTCGTCAATTGCCCGGCGCGTTGGGCGACGCGGCTTCCGCCGTGGAAGATTCGTTTGTGTCGGGCTTGCTGGATTGCCCGCACTACACCCGTCCCGAAGTGTATGCGGGACAGGCGGTTCCGGAAGTTTTGCTTTCCGGCGACCATGCCAGAATTCGTCGTTGGCGACTGAAAGCGTCGCTGGCGCGAACCCGGAAGCGCAGGCCGGAACTCCTGACGCAACGCGCGTTAAGCGCGGAAGAGACGCAACTCATGACAGAAATTCGTCTTGAGCAATGCGGTGAGCAATGAAATTCAACAAGGAAACTCACATGAATCTGATAGCGCAACTGGAACAGGAAGAAATTACCCGTCTGGGCAAGAGCATCCCCGAATTCGCGCCCGGCGATACGGTGGTCGTGCAGGTCAAGGTCAAGGAAGGCAACCGCGAACGCCTGCAAGCCTACGAAGGCGTGGTGATTGCCAAACGCAACCGGGGACTGAATTCTTCTTTCATCGTCCGCAAGATTTCTTCCGGCGAAGGCGTGGAACGCACCTTCCAGACCTATTCTCCGCTGGTCGCCAAAATCGAGGTCAAGCGCCGTGGCGATGTGCGCCGCGCCAAGCTTTACTATCTGCGCAAACGCTCCGGCAAGTCCGCCCGCATCAAGGAAAAACTGGTCAAAAAGACCCCGGTGAGCAATACGGACGCCGCATAGCTTTACGGAGGACAGACGATGCGCGGCAGACTGCGCGGCGCGGGCGGCTCGATCCGGACTTGCGCGGATTGGGTCTGCCCGCTTTTCGCCACACCAAGGCCGGAGCGTCGAATTTTGTCCGTTCCCGTAACTTTTTCCTCATATTCGCGCCTATAATCGTCGTGTTTTTCCTTTCTCCTTTCGCAAAGGAATTGTCATGCGCCGCGAACCCAGGCCGGGTAATGACATAATTATCCAGTACATGACAACAGCAAACTAAAGCTTGCCGTTCTGGCGCTCTTCGCGGCCGCGCCGGTTTTCGGGCAGACGTCGGACATCACCATCAGCGGGACGACGGCAAGCTACGTCTACGGCAACAGCACCAACCCGGACGGAAGCGATCACAACGGAACGCCCTCTGGAAAATTCCTGCTCATTACGACGGATGGTAACGTGGGCGGAAGTGCCTACGGCGCTTATAGCATGACCTCCGACGCGACCGGAAACGCCGTTACGGTCGAAGACAACGGCGCGGTTTCGGACAGTGTCTACGGCGGCTCCTCCTCCAGTGCCGCGACCGACAATACCGTGATGATGAGCGGCGGTACGGTTTCGGACGATGTCTTCGGCGGTTATTGCTGGTCTGGTTGTAGTGATGCCTTCACCGGCAACACCCTGAATCTGCACCAGCCGGTGACGGTAGCGGGCCTAAACAATTTTGAGAAGTACAACTTCTACCTGCCCGCCACGTTTACGGCGGGTTCAGCCCTGCTCACCGTGACCGGCACGGCGGATCTGACGGACGGCGCAAGCCGCTCTTCCACAGTGAACGTCGGCATCAACGGCGCGTCTTCCCCCCCCTGCAAGAGGGCGACCAAATCATCCTCATCGACGCCGCAACGCTGACTGTCAACAGCGGCCTCAACACCACCGCCAACGGGCAGCAGGGCGTAACCCTGAACTACGAGTTCGACATTTGTATCGCTCGATGCACTGCTTCTGTCGTGCGGGCGCAGCCGTGTAATACTTGTCCCATAGGACATCCTTCCAACTGTTGGGATAACATTGTGCTATCAAATGTTGGGACTAAGGGCTTATCCGTAAATAAT
>JAIRZG010000239.1 GCA_031267345.1 Zoogloeaceae bacterium | reverse complement strand
CTTTCCGCAAACAGGGCGTCGACGGGAAGACGTGCGCGCACCTGCGAAAAAAGTTCGTCGCGGGTAATCCAGAGCAGACGGTCGTTGAAATTCGCTGGCGCGTCGGCGACGATGAAACGGCTTTCGCCTTCCGCCGCCATGTTGGGCGCGTTGTTGGCAATGCCCGCGAAGCCATCGAGAAAGGCGTGGGCGGCATAATCCCATCGACATTCGCCCTTGAGGTATTGGCGCGATTGTCCGTCCAGCGGCGCGCCGGGCGCGAACAGCACGGCGACCACCTCATCGGCGAGAACCGTATGTCCGTCGGAGGCCATGATTTTGATCAGCCCTGCCGTATCCGGGTTTAACAGGTCGGCTTTCGGGTTGGCCTTGTAATTGCCGGAAACGGCATACCACAGGCATTCGCCGCCGCCATCCCGTGGCGGCGGCACACCCAGGCTGCGCCAGGGGAAATGACCGATCACGCTAACGCCCTTGCCACCACAAGTCCCGCTTTCCGCGCCTTCGTGTTCCAGCGTGTTGCCGGTATCCGGGCAAGGGAGATGGCCAGGAACAAGGCCCTTGCGTCCCGCGCCGCCTTCCGGGTAGGCAAGGGCATAGCCCAGCAACGCCTCTTTCGCCAGAAAGAGCGCCTCGGCGCTTTGCGCGTCGCGTCCGCTTTTCAGCGTTTGCGCCGACGAGGAACGCAAAAACCAGCCCAGCGCGCCCAATATCAACAGCAGCAACAGCGCCAGCGCCGCCGCGCCGGATTGACGGAGGCCAAAGGTCTGGACGCTGTTTTTTTCCATGCGCCTATTTTCCCGGATGCACCACAATGCGCCCGCCGCGCAGCAATTCATCCTGCGCGCCGCCGACGCTGCGCCGCATCTCCGCGTCGCCCGCATCCGGCGGCAGCGTATGCGCTTCGTCATCCTGCCAGACCATCACTACGCCCGCACCGCGCAGGACCAGACCTTGATACGGCATCGCTGCTTCCGGCGCGTCGCGGCTGCTTTTCCGCGCTTCCATCGCGGCGCGTTCCGCTGGCGTATAAAACAGACGTCCCAAAGTCGGCTCCGCCAGCGCGGGCAAGCTGAAGATGAGGCAGAGCGGCAACAGGACGGCGGATGTTTTCATGGCGTTTCCGCTTCCGGCAAATCCTGCAAGGCGGCAAGACGCGCCTGGACGGCAGGCGCGGCAAAATTCGCGGGCGCGCCCGCCGCCGCCGCCAGCGCCGCGCGATATTGCTCCGCCGCCAGACGCGGCTGATTCAGGACATCCAGACTGACCGCCAGATTGAAGCGGAAATCGGGATTCGTCCGGTCACGGCGACAGGCTTCAAAATAGGCGTTCTGCGCTTCCTGCCAGCGACCTTGCGCGGCAAAAAGATTGCCGAGGGCGAAATGCGGCGTCGCCGCCTGTGGCGCTTCGGCTATCAGGGTCTTCAAACGGCTTTCCAGCATCGACGCGTCCACCTGTCCGGCAGCGGCGGCCAGTCCCAGTATGCCCGTCTGCGCCCGCGCGTCTTGCGGATGCGCGTTCAGCGCTGCCTGATAATATCGCCACGCCTCTGCGCCCTTGTCTTGCCGCAGGGCGATGTCCGCCAGTCCCAGCAAGGCTTCCAGATGATGCGGGTCGGCGGCGAGCAAGGCCAAAAACTGCGCCGCCGCTTGCGTCGAATCCCCTTGCGCCAAGGCCGTCTGCGCCTGCTGCACGGCGTCTGGCGTCTCCGACGCGCGGGCAGGATGCACCCGCAACACGATGCCCTCCGGCGCGGACGCCACGATCGACCTGCGTTCCGGCGCGATGCGCGGCGACTCTGCTTTCATCCGGTCCGACGACGACGCAGGAAACGAATGCGCCGTTGGTTCAAGGAAGGCGTCCGCCGCATCGACCGATTGCGGATACGCCGCCTGCGGCGCGGCAGGGGCGGCAATCTGCCGCGATTCCAGCGCCCAAAGTCGCCAGGCAAAATAGCCGAACGCCACGGCAAGCAACAGACACAATGTCCGAATCAAGGGACTACGCAATTTGCAAACTCCTCACGCTCCGGCAAAGCGAAAAACCGATAGAACAGATAGACAACATGTCAGGATTCCGGCATCAAAGCGCGTATTATGCAGCGTCATATACAAATTGGAAACAGGCCAGTCCATTGCATGTGCGCCTGTCGTAAACAAGCGGCTTGACAGGTTTCCCGTGAGCGGGCTTTCCGTATCGGCAGTCCGTGTATCGTCTCTGTCGAAACCTTCGCCACCGTGACGCCTTATCACCGGAAGATCAAAAACAACCCGCGTTGGGTTCCCGATTGCCGCGCTTCTTTACCCGGATGACCCCTCGTTTCCATATGCGGCGCCCGGACGCTCCCGCGCCAAAGGCGCGCATTGCTGTCCGCAAGGACTATAATGCGAGGATTTTTGGCCTTGGGTGGCTGTTTTTCAATCATCAGGAAATTTTCATGTCCGTTTTTTCCGTTTCCGGGCTGATGGCCTTACACCCTTTGATTGACGCGCTTTGGGAGTGTCGGGGGGAGATGAATCCGCACAGTTCGCCAGTTGAAATCCGGGCGATTGAGGATATTGTGGCGGCGCTGGACGCGGGTGTTCTGCGCGTGGCGGAGAAAATCGAGGGGCAGTGGGTGACGCATCAGTGGATCAAGAAAGCGGTGTTGCTCTCTTTTCGCGTCCGTGACAACGCGCTGACGCAGGATGGCGTGTCGCGCTATTACGACAAGGTTCCAACCAAATTCGCGGCGTATGCGGAAGAAGATTTCGCGCGCGGCGGCTTTCGCGTTGTGCCGCCGGCGGTGGCGCGGCGCGGCGCGTACATTGCCAAAAACGCGGTGTTGATGCCGTCTTACGTGAATATCGGCGCCTATGTCGATAGCGGCGCGATGGTGGATACCTGGGTGACGGTCGGTTCCTGCGCGCAGGTGGGCAAGAACGTGCATCTTTCCGGCGGCGTGGGACTGGGCGGCGTATTGGAGCCTTTGCAGGCCAACCCGACCATCATCGAGGACAACTGCTTCATTGGCGCGCGTTCCGAGATTGTCGAAGGGGTGATTGTCGAGGAAAACTCGGTGATTTCCATGGGCGTGTATATCAGCCAATCCACGAAAATTTACGACCGCGCGACAGGCGAGGTGAGCTATGGTCGCGTCCCTGCCGGTTCCGTGGTGGTTTCCGGCAATCTGCCCGCGAAAGATGGCAGTCACAGTCTGTACTGCGCGGTGATTGTCAAAAAGGTCGACGCGCAAACCCGCGCCAAGACCAGCATCAATGATTTGTTGCGCGATTGAGTTTCCGGTTTTCATGCACAGCGCGTATGCTTTCGTATGTCTTCATCAAGGGAGGGGTTAGGTCATGATTCTGGACAAACTTTTTCAACTCATGTCTGAAAAGCAGGCGTCCGACCTGTTCGTTTCTGCCGGAACGCCGATCCATATCAAGATTCATGGTAACTCCATGCCGGTTAACCAACAGGTGATGACGCCGGACATGATCGAAAAAATCGCCTTGGAATTGATGACGGTCGAGCAGGCGCAGGTGTTCGAGAATGATATGGAAATGAACCTTTCCTTCGGAATGCCGCAGGTGGGCAATTTCCGGATCAATCTTTTCCGCCAGCGTAATTCCGTAAGCATCGTGGTGCGCTTCATTCAGAGCAATATTCCGGAACTGAGCAGTCTGGGCTTGCCGCCCATACTCTCGGATTTGATCATGGAAAAGCGCGGGCTGATCCTGATTGTCGGCAGCACGGGTTCGGGCAAATCCACGACGATTGCCGCCATGCTGGATTTCCGCAACATCAATCGCAATGGTCATATCCTGACGGTGGAAGACCCGATAGAATTCCTGTTCCGACACAAAAAATCCATTGTCAATCAGCGCGAGCTGGGCATTGACACGCGCGACTGGGCTTCCGCCCTGAGAAACGCCATGCGCCAGGCGCCGGACTGCATCATGATTGGCGAAATCCGCGACAAGGAAACCATGCAGGCGGCGCTGGCCTATGCCCAGACCGGGTGCATGTGCGTGGCGACCCTGCACGCCAACAACAGTTATCACGCCTTGAACCGCATCATCAATTTCTTTCCGCTGGAAAACCGTTCGGCGCTGTTTCTGGAACTGACCACCAGTTTGCGCGCCATTGTGTCCCAGCGCCTGGTGAGAAAGCCGGATGGCGTTCGCATTCCTTCGGCGGAAGTACTGCTCAACACGCGCCATATCAGCGAACTGATCGAGCGTGGCGAAGTTCAGGCCATCAAGGAGGCGATGGAGCAAAGTCTGGCGCCGGGATCGCAGACCTTTGAGCAGGATTTGTTCCGGCTGTACCGCGAGGGCGTCATCACGCTGGACGAGGCCCTGGTCAATGCAGACTCGCCCACCAATCTTTCCTGGCTGGTCAATAATTCCACCATTGATACGGGCGCGGACAGGAAAGAAGCCCGACGCGCCGACAAGTCGCTGGAATTTGAGCAAAACGACGAAGAAAGTGGCGCGTCCTTCAAGGAATTCACCTTTTCGCTGGATAGCGCGCCGGAGGCGTGAAGCGCGCCGCCACGCGCATTAACGCGGCTTCTCACATGACCTCCTCCCGCGCATCCCACAAGAAGACCGTCCCCCAAAAAAGGCGCCGTCCGCAAGAGCTGCGGCGCGCGCGCTTGTTGGCGCATATCGGCGCGGGGGTGGCGGTGATTCCCACCGCCGCCGAAAAAGTACGTAATCGGGATACGTCATATCCGTATCGTTTCGATTCCGATTTCTGGTATCTGACGGCTTTTCCCGAACCGGACGCAGTGTTGGTGCTGGTGGACGGGCGTTCCATTCTGTTTTGCCGGGAAAAGAACGCGGAAAGGGAAGTCTGGGAGGGCTTTCGTTACGGACCAGAGGCGGCGAAAGAAGTTTTCGGCTTTGACGCAGCTTTTCCATTGTCCGCTCTGGAAGCGCAATTGCCGCCGCTTCTGGCGGACAGGCCGACGCTCTGGCACAGCCTGGGGCAGGATGCCGCAAACGACGCCCGCATCGTCCGCGCCCTGAACGCGGTGCGCGGCATGGCTCGGGTGGGCAAGCGTCCACCCGCGCTGATCCATGATTTGCGGCAGACGCTGGATGCCATGCGGTTGATCAAGGACGATGCGGAACTTACGCTCATGCGCCAGGCCGCCGATATTGCCGCCGCCGGTCATCTCCGGGCCATGCGCGCCTGTCGCCTTGGCGGCTTCGAGTACGAACTGGAAGCGGAATTGAGCTATGAATTCCGGCGTCGGGGCGCGACGGGTCATGCCTATGCGCCGATTGTCGCGGGTGGCGGCAATGCCTGCGTGCTGCATTATGCAGACAACGACAAACGTCTGCCCGATGCGGGTCTGGTATTGATCGACGCGGGCTGCGAGGTTCAGGGCTACGCGGCGGACATCAGCCGCACTTTTCCGGTGAAGGGGCGATTTTCCGCCGCGCAGAAAGATTGTTATGAAATCGTGCTGGCCGCGCAGACGGCGGCGGTGGCGGCAATCCATTCCGGCGCGGAATTCAATGCGCCGCATGAGGCCGCCGTGCGGGTATTGACGGAAGGCATGGTGGCGTTGCGGCTGTTGTCCGGTGCGGTGGATGGTCTGATCGAGTCCGGCGCGTATCAGCGGTTTTACATGCACCGCACCGGACACTGGCTGGGACTGGACGTGCATGACGCGGGCGATTACAAACAAGGCGAGGCGTGGATGTCGCTGGCCCCCGGCATGACCCTGACCGTGGAACCCGGCCTCTACATCCGCCCCGCGCCGGACGTGCCGAAGCATTTGCACAACATCGGCATCCGCATCGAGGATGATGTCGTCGTCACGGAACAAGGTTGCCGGATGTACACCCACGCGCCGCGAACGGTGGCGGAAATCGAAGCGGCCATGCAGTCCGTATAAACTGGAACAATAACGCCCATGCCTGCGCGCAAACAGTTTGACGTTGCCATTCTGATGGGGCGTTTCCAGCCTTTTCACAATGCCCATGCCGCCTTGTTGCAGGCGGCGCTGACGCGGGCTGGGCGGGTAATGGTGGTATTGGGGTCGGCGTTTGCGGCAAGGAACGCCCGCAATCCTTTCCAGGTTGAAGAACGCGCGGCGATGATCGGCGCCAGTCTAGGTGCGCGCGCGGCGCGGCGCGTGTCGTTTGTTCCGGTGCGTGATTATTACGATGATCGACGCTGGGCGGCAGCGGTGGAAAGCAGCGTACTGGCGGAAATGCAAAAGCAGGGTTTTTCCCCGCCGCGCGCGCGCGTCGCGCTCGTCGGCTTTTACAAGGACGCTTCCAGTGATTATTTGCGCCTTTTCCCGCGCTGGGACGCGCTGACGCTGGAACGCCAGGGCGACATCGACGCCAGCGCCATTCGCCGGATGTATTTCATGGACGAAGACCACGCATCCCTTGCCGCGCTTGTCCCGCCCGCCGTTGCCCGTTTTCTCGAAAACGGGGCGACACGCGCCGACTTCGCTGTCATGCAAGAGGAATACAAGGCCGTGGTCGCCTATCGGCAAAAATGGGGAAAAGGTCCTTTTGTGACCCTGGACGCGCTGGTGACAGCGGCGGGACATGCGCTGCTGGTGCGGCGAAAAAACGCGCCGGGGCGTGACCTGTGGGCGCTGCCCGGTGGTTTTCTTGAAGGCAGGGAGCGGCTCTGTCAGGGCGCGCTACGGGAACTGAAAGAAGAAACCGGACTGAATCCGGTGGATGTCGACATCATTGACGCCCTGCGGGACGCAGCGGTCTTCGACCATCCTGACCGCAGTCCGCGCGGTCGCATCCTCACCCACGCCCACTGGTTCGACCTGCCGTTGAAAACGCTGCCCGCCGTCCACGGCGCGGACGACGCCGCCGAAGCCCGCTGGTTTTCCATTCCTGCGTTGCCCGCGATGGAAAGCGAATTGTTTGAGGATCATTTCCATATCCTCGACCATTTTCTGCGTTTGACAGAACCCATGCGCTATTCATCGGAACCATCGTCTGCCACGACGGGGTGATGCCGCGTTCTGGCGATTCCCCGACAGACGTTTGTATTCGCGGCTGAATCGGGTCGCGCTGGCGCAGCGCGTGGCATAGCTGGCGCGGTTAGTCTGTTGTTGACCCTTGACTTGCTCGTCCAGTGTGATGTCACGCATTCCACGGGTCGATCACCTGAACGCCACAATCCGCGAAATTCCTGACATTGCGCGTTGCCAGACGCGCGGCGCGCAGAATGTCGCGCGCTTCATCTTCCATCGAACGCCCATGCAAGGCGGCCTGCGCCCGTAGCCGGGTCTTGACCTTCATCCATATTGCGAATCGTCATTGTCGTTGCCATGAGCGCTTCCGTCTTCCGTCATCTCGCTCCTGATCCCCGCAATGCCATGCGCGCCGTGGGTTTGCGCGATCGATAGCGTCCGCGCGTTCTGACCGCCCAAGGCGAAAACGGGGATCGGGGTATCGGCGATCAGTCGGGCAAAGCGCGACCAGCCCAGCGCGGGCGTATCGGGATGGCTGGGCGTGGGCAGGACCGGGCCGAGCAGGGCGTAGTCGAGTTGCAGGCTTGCGGCGCGCGCCAATTCCGCCGCGTTGTGGCAGGACGCGCCCACCCAGGGGAAATCCGGACGCGCCGTTGTCTGCGCCAGCGCGCGCGCGGTCAGATGCAGTCCGTGCGCGCCGCTGACGCGGGCGAGTTCAGCAGATGCGCCATCGCCATTTTCGTTCAGCAGCACGATGCTCGCATACGCTTTGGCGGTTTCCATGAGACGATGCAAAAATCCTTGACGCTGGGCGGGCGCAAGGGCGTGATCGCGCATCTGAATCAGGCGCAAACCCTGCTGTTGCGCTTTTTCCAGGCGCGCCAGTTCCGCCGGAACGCCGCGCGTTTCAGTCCGGGTAATGCCCATGCGGACGGGTAGGCTCAACGCCTTGAGGATGGGCAGGTTGGCGGGCAGCAGGGGCGCGAGTTTGCAGGGCGCGTCCAGCGTCTGCCAGTGGAGGGCGCTGTGTTCGACGGGCGCGCTGACGCCGATTTCGCCCTGCCATTTTGTCACGCGCAAAAAGTGGATGCGCACCCGCGCATGGGGATAGTCAAAATCACGGCGCAGCCAAGGACTTGCGGTTTCCAGGGTGACGCCCAATTCTTCCTGCAATTCGCGCGTCAAGGCGACAGGCGGCGTTTCGCCCGCCTCGATCTTGCCGCCGGGGAATTCCCAATAGCCTGCGTAAACCTTGTCTTCCGGACGGCAGGCGAGCAGAAAACGATCCGGGTCGCGGCGCAGCAGCACGGCGGCGGCGACTTCAACCCGTGGCGGAGATTCGGGCGGGCGGGTATTCACTTTCCGGCGTCGGCTTTTTTCCGGCGCTTCCGTCCGGATTTTCCGGCGTAATCGCGGGCGAATTGCCAGGCGACGCGCCCGCTGCGCGAGCCTCTGGCGAGCGCCCAGTTCAACGCCTCGCGTTCGCAGGCGGCAATCTCTTTGGCATTGAAACCCAAAGTGCGCAGCCAGCGGGCGACGATGGCAAGGTAGCTTTCCTGATCAAAGGGATAAAAGGGAATCCACAGGCCAAAACGCTCGGAGAGCGACACTTTTTCCTCGATGGCCTCGCCGGGATGAATTTCGCCGCTGTCGGCGCGGGCGATTTCCAGATTGTCGGCAAAATATTCCGGCATCAGGTGGCGACGGTTGGAAGTGGCGTAGATGAGCGTATTTTCCGGCGGCGCGGCAATGGAGCCGTCGAGCGCGGATTTCAGCGCCTTGTAGGTGTTTTCGCCCGACTCGAAGGAAAGATCGTCGCAAAAAACCAGGAATTTTTCCGGACGATCAGCGATCAGATCGATGAGGTCGGCAAGGTCGATGAGGTCATCGCGGTCGACTTCAATCAGCCGCAAGCCCTGTCCGGAAAATTCATTCAGCAAGGCCCTGACCAGCGAGGATTTTCCGGAGCCGCGCGTTCCGGTCAACAGCACGTTGTTGGCGGGCTTGCCGTCAAGAAACTGTCGGGTGTTGGCGATGACGCGCGCTTTTTGTTCGTCAATGCCGGTGAGATCACGCAAACGCAGCGGATGCGTCTGGCGCACGGGCGCGAGAAAACCCTGTTTCGCGCCCTGACCTGCGCGTTTTTTCCAGCGGCAGGCGATGACCTTTGACCAGTCCGGCGGGGCGGGCGGCAGCGGCCATTGCGCCTCAAGGCGCGACAGCAGGGCGTCCATGCGTTGCAGCAAACCTTCGCCCAGCGCGCGCAGGGCGTTTGTCGTTTGTGAGGCATCAGAAGAAGACATGGCAGAGGGTATACTCCGATAAAGAACGTCAATTTAGCCAAAGCCATGCAAAAAATCCAATTTCGTGTTGTTGCTTTTTCCGCCGTTGTTGTTTTGCTCCTTGTTTTTTCCGCCTGTAGCGCCTGGCTACCAGATTCCGCGCCCGCGTCCGTCGCGCCGCAGACGTTGGCGTGTCCGCCATGTCCGGCCTGTCCCACGGTTCCGGCGATGCCGCCGCCACCCGCGCCGCCCGACGCCGCCGCGCCGCGTCTGGAAGCTGCGCGTTGGGCAGATCTACCGGGGTGGAAGGAAGATACCCTGAGCGCCGCCTGGAGCGCGTTGCTCGCCTCCTGCCAGGGCATGGCGGAAAAGCCGCGCGACGCGGCCTGGCGTCAGGTCTGCGCGCGCGCTCAAACGGTGCGCGGGCAGAGCGAAAGCCGGGTGCGCCGTTTTTTTGAGACCGCGTTCACGCCTCACGCCATCATCGAAGCCGATGGTCGCGCCGAGGGTCTGGTGACGGGCTATTACGAACCCCTGATTCGCGGCAGCCGCCAGCCGGACGCACGGAATCGCGTTCCGGTATGGGGGGCGCCATCCGACATGCTGACCATCGATCTGGGCAGCGTGTATCCCGAACTGGCGCATCTGCGACTGCGCGGACGTATCGAAAACAACAAGGTCGTGCCTTACTGGAGCCGCGCCGAAATAGAAGCCGGAATCTCTCCGCAAACTCAAGCGCAAAAACCGCTGCTCTGGGTGGCGGACGCGGTTGAATTTTTCTTTTTGCAAACGCAGGGTTCTGGTCGGGTCGAACTGCCGGATGGTCGTCATGTCCGCATCGGTTACGCGGATCAGAACGGTCATCCCTACCGCTCCATTGGTCGCGTCCTGATCGAGCGCGGCGAACTGAAAGCGTCGGAAGCCTCCATGCAGGGCATACAGGCCTGGGCGCGGCGACATCCCGACAGGCTGCGCGCCTTGCTGGACGTGAACCCCAGCTACGTGTTTTTCCGCGAACTGCCCGACAACAGGGATGCCGCGAGCGGCCCTCTGGGCGCGTTGGGCGTTCCCCTGACCGCTGAACGCAGCATTGCCGTCGATGCGCGTTACATCCCGCTGGGCGCGCCGGTCTGGTTGGCGACCACCCGTCCCGACAGCAAAACGCCGCTGAATCGCCTGATGCTGGCGCAGGATACCGGTAGCGCCATCAAGGGTGGTGCGCGCGCCGACTTTTTCTGGGGCTTTGGGGCTGCCGCCGGACAACAGGCCGGACGCATGAAACAGTCGGGGCGCATGTGGGTGTTGCTGCCGCGTCAGGAGCGCGCGCAGCCATGAGCGCCGCCGCGCCCGGCGATATTTTGCTGGTTAAGACTTCCTCGATGGGCGATGTCATCCACAACCTGCCCGTGGTCAGCGACCTGCTGGCGCGGTTTCCGCAAGCGCGGATTGACTGGGTGGTGGAAGCGGATTTCGCCGACATTCCCCGTCTGCACCCCGGTGTGCGGCGGGTGCTGCCGGTCGCCGTGCGTCGCTGGAAGCGACAGCCGTTTTCCGCAAGCGTCTGGCGGGAAATGCGGGCGGCGCGACAACGCATACAAATGACGGCCTATGACGCAGTGCTGGATACGCAAGGATTGCTGAAAAGCGCCCTGATAACCCGCGCGGCGCGGCGCGCGGCAACGGGACGACGCTTGGGCTACAGTGTCCGCGCCATCCGCGAGCCGCTGGCGGCGTGGGCTTATGACGCAAGATTTTTCGTTGACAAATCCCTGCACGCCGTCACGCGCAATCGGCAACTGGCGGCTTTCGCCTTGGGCTATGGCCTGCCTTCCCGTCTGGATTATGGACTTTCCGCGCTGCGCGACGCGGAAGGAGCGCATGGGGAATCAGTGGTTTTTCTCACCGCTGCCAGCCGTGCCGACAAATTATGGTCAGAGCATAACTGGATCAATCTGGGGCGCGCGCTCGCCCGTCTGGGATTAACCCTGCTGTTGCCCGGCGGCAACGCGCTGGAGCGCGAACGCGCCGAACGCATCGCCTGCCAGATACCCGGCGCGCAAGCCGTGCCGCCCATGTCGCTCGCGGATATGGCGACGCTGCTTGCCCACGCCCGCTTCGTGGTCGGCGTCGATACCGGTCTTGCCCATCTGGCCGCAGCCGTGCGAGCGCCCGTCCTCGCGCTCTACACCGCCACCCAACCCGCCTTGACCGGCGTCCTCGGTAATGGCTGGTTCAGAAACCTGGGCGCAAGCGGCGCGCCTCCCGACCTGCAATCCGTCCTGAACGCGCTAAAACCCCTGATCAGGGGATAAAGGATTGCGGGCAGGCAGCGACAGACTCTTATCAGAAGGGCGCTGAAACTGGCGTTTGACCAGGGGGCGACCCCAGGGCAATCGCACCTTTATGTCATAACTCCAAGCAATTCAGCGCGAAACTGGTCAATGGCGGCAGCGAGCATTCGTTTTGACTTGATACTCGCTTTGCGTGCGGTATTGAGCCGCAACAGATTCACCACGATGTGGCGGACGATGG
>JAIRZG010000164.1 GCA_031267345.1 Zoogloeaceae bacterium | reverse complement strand
ACGACATCACGGTGACAACCGGTAGCCATCTCAGCGGCGGCGGCATTATCGGGGTAAGCGCCAATGGAGTCGCCTCCACCGATGCAACTTTCGGCAGTTTAAAGGACAATTTTTTCCGCGATCTCAATGTCAGTGTCGTGGGCAATCTCAGCGGCGGCGGCATTGTCGGCGCGAGCACCGTCAATGGCGTTGTCGGCGCGTTGGCGTTTTCCGGCAACCGCTTTGAAGCGATGCAGGTCGGAGCGCGTTCCATAAAAGGCGGCGGCATCATCGGTTTCAACGCGCAAGGCGCAGGCGGCAACGCCATGTTGTTGTCCGGACTGGAAAACAACGCCTTTATCAACCCGGTCGTGACGACAAACCGCTACATCTCCGGCGGCGGCGTGTTGGGCGTGCGTTCCACGGGCGGCATTGCCTACATTGAGTTGATCCGCAACAGTCTTTTTGAAGGCGCGAACATCATGGCAGGCACCTATATCGACGGCGGCGGGCTGATCGGCGTCACCGGCGATGTGACGTCAGTGCCCAATCCGAGTCAGGTGATCGGCATCGGCGGCATCGACAAAAGCGTATTCCGGAATAACACCGTCATCGCCCAAGACGGGCAAATCATGGGCGGCGCGGTATATAGCTACGGTCTGGCAGGCGGCATGTACATCCGCGACAGCGCCTTTATCGACAACACCTTTAGCGCGACATGTGCGGGATGTAGCAGCTATAGCGGTGATTCGGCGGCAGCCAGGGTATACGGCACGGTCACGGTGGATACGGGCATGGCGCTCAATGGCGGCGACGCGCATACCCTGACGCTCTTCGCTTCCTCCGGCAACAACACGGTTTTTCGGAACAACATGTTGACGGATGCTAACGGCGCGCGCGCCAATTCCCTGTATTTCGGCATTGTTCAGAATATGACAACTGATGATACTATGGGCGTGATTACCGTTGCCAATGACGCCGCCGACGCCGATGCCGAACTGTACATCGCGCCATCAACGGGCGGCACGGTGGCGCTGTACGACCCCATTGAAACCGAGCAGAACAACGGCAAGACCTTCAACATGTTCGTGCAGGGCACGGGCGGCGATTTCCTCTGGGGGGGAGAAAACAAATTCGTTCAGGGAGTAACCGGCGCAGTCAATTTCTTCTCCGGTAGCCGCGCCACCCTGCTCTCCGGCATGAGCCTTGCAGCTACAGATCACAACTTCACCCTGCTTTCCGGCGGGCGCGTCCATGTCATGGGCAGCAATCGCCTGGATGTCCAGCAAGCCAATCTGTACGGCACGCTGCATTTCAACCTCGACGGCACGACGCTGAATGACGCCAGCGCCGTGCTGTTGGACATCATCACCCCCGGCGGCACACCCGCCGATATTTCCGGCGCGACCATCAGTCTCTCGAATTTCGCCGCCGGCCCGACGCTGAATCCCGGCGACCTGTTCTATCTGATCGACACCAACGTCACAGGCAAACTCAATGGCGATCCCGCCAACAACCTCGCCTACGCGCGTCAGGGTTTTACGCGCGGCTATTACTTCATCATTGACAAGGACGCCAGCGATGACACGCTCAACCCGAATAGCGCCGACGTAAATCGTTATCTCGTCGCCCGTCTGACGCGCGGCGTAGTGCCTGCGCACGAAGTCACCAGCCTGATCGAAGGCCGTTCCGCCTCGCTGGGACTGTTGGGACAAAGCGCCGACTGGCTGGCGGATCACAGCTATCAGCAAGCCGATCTGGCCTTGCGGCGCGGCGAAAACCGGGCGGTGTTCGGTGGTCTGGATGGTTCACGAATACATCTCGATACCGGCGCGCGCGTAAAATATCGCGGCAACATGGCGCTGGTGGGTCTGGCGGGCAAGGATGAAAAAAGCGACAGCAGCTTTCTCTACGGCGCTTTCATTGAAGCCGGCATCGCCGATTACGACATCAGGGGCGCCTACGGTCTCCATCGCCAGCGCATCAAGGGCGATGGCGACCTGAAATTCTACGGCCTCGGCCTGATGGCGCGCCAGCATTGGGACAGCGGCTTCCGGATCGAAGGTTCGCTGCGCGGCGGACGGGTGGAAAACAAGTTCCATACCGACGATCTGACTTCCAGCGGCCTTGCCGCCAAATACAAGCTGACCGTCCCCTATTTCGGCGCGCATCTCGGCGTCGGCCATGAATGGCGGATGAACGAGCGCGACAGCCTCGATTTTCTGGCGCGCTATTACTGGGTGCGGCAAAACGGCAGAAGCATCACCCTGGCGACGGGAGAAGGCGTGCACTTCAAGGCCGACGATTCCCAACGCCTGCGCCTCGGCACACGCTACACCCACGCCAGGAATCCGGATCGCGCCTGGTATGTCGGCCTCGCCTACGAGTATGAATTCAGCCACCGCACCCACGCCAAAAACGACGACAACGATTCCTTCGACGCGCCCAGCGCCAAAGGAAGCAGCGGCGTAGGCGAGGTCGGCATGATTTTCCACGCCCGCGACAACGACCGCTTCAGCGCCGAAGTCGGCCTGCAAGGCTACGTCGGCAAACGCGAAGGCGTTTCCGGCGGCTTCAGGCTGGGCTGGAAGTTCTGATCAGGAAACTTTCTCTCCCCTTGTGGGAGAGGGGAAAAACGGTTCCGCCATGACCAAACGCTTTGCAAACGGAACGATACTCCTCTCTCCAACTCTCCCCCACAAGGGGGGAGAGGGGTGACCCTGCCTATTCCAGCCCGTTTTCCCTGGCTTTGCGTTCGCGTTCCAGGCGGGTGATGTAGCGTTGTATCTGATTCAGCGGCGTACCGGCCAGATCCAGATATTCGCAGCCGACGCGGGCATAGCGGTTGCCCGCACGATTGGTGATTTCAAACAGATTGCAGATGCGCAGGCTCAGACGTATGGTTTGCTCGTCCGGCAGGGGCAGCAGGCAATCGTGGAAAATCTGGTTGTGCGTAAACAGCCGCGTCTGTTCGACATTGATCATCAACGCCAGACCGCCCGCGCTGATGTCCAGCAAGGAGAGTTGCAACACACTTCTTTCTTCGCCTTCCGGCGCGGGCATGGGCAATTCGCAGTGCAGGGGCTTGATAATCGGTGTGCTGACGCGGAAATACTCGCGGCGCTGCAAGCGCAACAGTTGTTCCGGCAAGGCGCTGGCAAAGGCCGGACGGCCTTCGAATTGCACCAGACGCACACCCGACAGGCCAAACTGCACCTTCACCCTGTCGACGCTCATGGTGCATATCAGGCGTTTGGTTTGCAACGCCTGATGGTTGATGCCCTCGTCACTGCCGTAATCCAGCACGACGCCCCTGATCGTCACTTCGAGCAGCGAGGTCAGAAAAAACGCCCGCCCCATGTCGAAATACACGCTCACCATGCAGCCTTGCTTCATGGCGTTACACAACACGGCGCTGATTTCGGTTGGCGAATGCAACAGATACTGGTCGTAGGTATTTGCCTCTTCCAGTTCCAGATGCACGGTGCTTTTTTCGGGTTCGGTCATAAAATCGGGCAGCAATCAAGCTTTGGCAAGTTTAAAGCAAAAGTCGGACAAACGGGCGCTCCCCCTGATATTCACCTGACGATGCGTAAGCGCAGGAAAGCGCGTTTATCGCGCCGTTACGCCCGGACGCAGTTGTAACATTTGTTGACGGGCGTGTCGACGCTTTATGCCTGACCTATAATCACCTTCCCCGGCCTTGCCGGACTCAACCACCCACAAACACAAACGGAGAAACGTCATGCCCAGAAAAATCGTTCTTGCCCTTGCCGCCCTTACCATATCCGCAAGCGCCCTGAATGTCGCGTACGCCCAACAGGCGCTGAAACCCGAACAGGCCATCAAGTACCGTCAGGCCGCCTACAGCTACATCAGCTGGAACATGGGACGCATCAAGGCCAACACGGAAGGCGCGAACTACAACAAGTCCGAAGTCATCCTTGCCGCCAATACCATTTCCGCCATCGCCAACTCCGGCATGGGCGCGTTGTATATTCCCGGCTCCGACAAGGATGTCGGCAGCGTCAAGACTTCCGTCAAGCCCGAATTCTTCACCAACCCGCAGGAAGTCGCCCGTCTGGCGCAGAACTTCACCAAGGAAGCCGCTGAACTCGCCAAGGTTGCCGCCAGCGGCGACGCCGCCGCCGTCAAAGCTCAATTCGGCAAGGTCGGCGGAACCTGCAAAGCCTGCCACGACGATTTCAAGGTGAAAAACTGACGCGCCGCGACACCGTTCGCACCCTCTTGAAAAACCGCCCGTTCCAGCAACGGGCGGTTTTTTATTGCGCCTTCTCCTCCGGCGATGCTCAAAAGGCGTCAATTCGCCGCAGGCGGCATCGTTGTCTGCAAAGACCGGATCAGGGGCGTATAGCCGGAGAGGGCGTGGATTTTTTGGGCGGCTTGCTGGGCGATGGCGCGGGTGGGGTAAGGCCCCATTTGCAGACGATACAGATTATCAAAATATTCAATGTACATGGATTCGTCGGGCCAGTCGCTTTCGCGCAGCAGATGGTTTTTCAGGTTTTCGGCGTTTTCGGCCAGGGAAAACGCGCCCAGTTGCAGATAAAAGCCATCGGGCGGTGGCGCGATGTTTTCTTCCTGCGAAAGGGTAAGCGCGAGGGCGTCAAGTTCGCGGCTGTCGCGCGCGGGTTCGGCGGCAGGCGCGACGGCAACCATGGGCGGCGCGGGCAGGGATTGACCGGGGACAATGCTTTCAACAATGACCCGACTGCTGCCCGCGCTGATATAACCGAGTTTGTGGGCGGCGACATAGGAAAGGTCGATGATGCGTCCGGCGTGGAAGGGGCCGCGATCATTGACGCGCACCACCACCCGCCTGCCGTTGGCAGGATTGGTGACGCGCGCGTAGGAAGGCAGCGGCAGGGTCGGGTGGGCGGCGGTCATGGCGAACATGTCGTAAGTTTCGCCGATGGAGGTTTTCTGCCCGTGAAATTTTTTGCCATACCAACTGGCGACGCCTTCCTGACGGAAAGATTTGATTTGCGTCTGCGGCGTGTAGCTTTTGCCGAGTACGGTGTAGGGCTTGTTGGCGCCGCGATGCAGCGGTTCCTGGCGCGGCACGGCGTCGGGAATGCTGTCCAGATCGGCGGGGATCTCGCTGCCGGGGCCGTCATCCTTGTAATAGCCGCCGCCTTGCGGGACGGAAATGGTTGTCTTCGCCTTGTCGCTGGTCGGCGTCGTGCGGACAGGGCGGGGAAGTACGAAACAGGCGGAGAAGAGAAGGCAAAGCGCGCAGGGGAGAAAAGGACGGAATTTCATTTTTTAACCAGCATCCGGTGGGTGTGTATGCTCATCAAAATGCCAATGCCCAGCGCCAGCGTCACCAGCGCCGTGCCGCCGTAACTGATAAAGGGCAGCGGCACGCCGACCACGGGCAGGATGCCGGAGACCATGCCCATATTGACAAAGGCGTAAATGAACAGAATCAGCGAAATGGCGGCGGCGAGCAGGCGGGAAAACAGGGTGGGCGCGGCGGCGGCGATCATCAGGCCGCGTCCGACCAGCGCAATGAAGAGCGCCAGCAAAACACAGTTCCCCAGAAGTCCCCATTCTTCCGAGAACACGGCGAAAATGAAGTCGGTGTGCTTTTCCGGGATGAATTCGAGGCGCGTCTGGGTGCCGTCCAGCCAGCCCTTGCCGAAGACGCCGCCGGATCCGATGGCGATGGTGGACTGGATGATGTGATAGCCCGCGCCCAGAGGGTCTGAACCGGGATCGAACAGGGTCAGGATGCGTCGGCGCTGGTAGTCGTGCAGCACGAAATTCCAGACCAGCGGCAAGGCGGCGATGGCGGCAAGCAGCGCGCCCAAGATGATTTTCCAGGACAATCCGGCAAAGAAGATGACAAAAAACCCCGCCGCGCCGATCAGCAGTGAAGTGCCCAAATCCGGCTGTTTCAGAATCAGCAGGGTGGGCAACAGCAAAATGCCCATGGCGATGGCGAAATGCTTGAGTTTCAATTCCGATTCGTGCCTGTAAAAAAACCAGGCCAGCATCATGGGCATGGCGATTTTCATGATTTCCGAAGGCTGGATGCGTATCAGCCCGAACGACAGCCAGCGACGGGAACCATTCACGCTCACGCCGAACAGCGCGACGCCGATCAGCAAGGCCAGCGCGACAAGATAGAGCGGCAGGGCGAAGCGCATGATTTTTTGCGGCGCGGCCTGCGCGACGGCGAGCATGATCGCCAACGCAATCAGCATGTTGATGATCTGGTTGTCCAGTCGGTTGACGCCCGCAGACTGGGTGGCGGAATAGACGGTGGCAAGCCCTACGCCCATCAGCAGCAGGACAATGGTAAACAGCGGCATGTCCAGATGGGCGCGAATGCGACTGGCCTGACGTTCAAGGTAAGACAGCATGGTCGGCTCCAGTAAGCGGGAAGGGGGGCGGCATAGCGTCGACATTGCCTTCGTCGGCGCTGGCGACGTCTTCCGGGGCGGGGCCGCCGGAATTTTTGCCCAGCAGATAATAATCAAAAACCTGACGGGCAATGGGCGCAGCCGAAGTCGCGCCGAAACCGCCGTTTTCCACCAGCACCGCGACGACAATGCTGGGAGTTTCGAGCGGCGCAAAGGCCATGAACCAGGAATGGTCGCGCAGACGTTCCTTGTTCTGGCCTGCGTAACGCTGTCCTTTGAGGCTGTATACCTGCGCCGTACCGGTCTTGCCGCCAGAGGAATAAGGCGCGCCCGCAAAAGCGCGCGCCCCCGTACCTTCCCTGTTTACGCCCGCCATTGCGCGTTTGATGAAATCGACATGCTCGGGGTTCAAGGGAATCTGGCGTATGGGCTGCGCGCCCATCCTGCGCGTTGCGCCAGTGCCGGAGTCGATGATGGCATCGACGAGATGGGGAGAAAAGACGCGCCCATAGTTGAGCACATTGGCCAGCGTGTGCGCCATTTGCAGCGGCGTGTAGGCATTGTAGCCCTGACCGATGCCGACAGAAATGGTCTCTCCGGCATACCATTTCTGCTGTTCGCGGGATTTGAAGCGGCGCGCTTTCCATTCCGGCGAAGGCAGCACGCCTTCGCTTTCGCCGGGAATGTCGATACCGGTACGCGCGCCCAGGCCGATTTCACCCATGAAGCGGGCGATAGCGTCAATGCCGAGGTCATTGGCAAGATGGTAGTAGTAGGTGTTGCAGGAGACGATGATGGATTTGAGCATATCCACGCTGCCATGACCGCCCGGCTTGTCATCCGTGAAGATGCGCCCGCCAAAACTGAAAAAGCCGGGGTCGGAGATGGTGTAACCGGCTTTGCGCCGTCCCTGACTCAAGGCGGCCAGCGCCATCAGCGGCTTGAACGTGGAACCCGGCGGATAGGCGCTGTAGATGGCGCGATTCAGCATGGGCTTGTCCGGGTTGTTGTTGAGTTCATCCCAGTCGTCAAAGCGGATGCCATCGACAAACAGGTTGGGATCAAAAACAGGATTGGACACCAGCGCCAGTATTGCGCCGTTATTCGGGTCAAGGGCGACCAATGCGCCCCGGCGCTGACCAAAGGCGGCTTCGGCTGTTTTTTGCAGGGCGCCGTCCAGGGTCAGGACAAGGTTATTGCCGGGAATGGGCGCGGTATGTGAAAGTACGCGCACGGCGCGGCCTGCGGCGTCGACTTCAATCTGCTCGTGGCCGGTGACGCCGTGCAGTTCAAATTCGTATTGCTTTTCCAGCCCGATCTTGCCGATTAGCGACGTGCCCTTGTAATTGATGTTCTGATCCGTGCGTTCGGCAGCTTCCTGCTCAATCCAGGCCAGATCGTTGTCGTTGATGCGGCTGATGTAGCCGATGGCGTGCGCGGCCAGCGCGCCTTCCGGGTATTGGCGAAAAAGCCGCGCCTTGACGTCTACACCGGAGAAAAGATAGCGGCGGGCAGTGAAACGGGCGACTTCTTCATCCGTAAGGCGGGTGCGGATGGGGATGGATTCAAAGGTCTTGGCTTCTTCCAGCAGGCGCTTGAAGCGTCGCCTGTCCTTGGGCTGAATGTCGATAAGCTCAGAGAGCGCGTCAATGGTGGCGTCCAGATCGCGGGTTTGATCCGGCGTGATTTCGAGGGTGAAGGCGGAATAATTGCGCGCCAGAACGACGCCATTGCGATCCGTGATGTTGCCCCGGTTGGGGGCAATGGGCGAGAGCGAAATGCGATTGCTTTCGGCGCGGGTGGAGTAATACTCGTGCAGGACGACCTGAAGATAGGCAAGGCGGGCAAAGATCGCTCCGGAGAGCAGAAAGACGGCGAACGTGGAAAACAGGATACGGCGGCGAAACTGCGTCAACTCCTGCTGGCTGTGCTGAAAGTCATTCATGTCCCGTAAGCTCAGATAGGGCGGGTGTCGTCGCGTTCATCGGGCTGGTATTGCGGCGCGATCAGAAGAAAGGCGACCGGCAGCCAGAGCAGCGCCGCCACAATCGGCGAAATGAATTCGCTCCAGCCAGGAAAATCACTGCCCGCCATGAGCCGGATCAGTATCTGGATGCCCGTTACGCCCAGAAACAGCGGTAATACATGCAGGGATTGCTGCCCCAGGGGAAACTGGAGGATGCGCCGGGAAAGACGGGCGGCGGCGTAATGCAGCAGCACATAGGCCAGCGCGTGTTGCCCCAGCGCCGCGCCATTGGCGACATCCATGAGCAAACCCAGCAAAAAGGCGTAACCCATGCTGAAAATACGCCACTCGCGCATACTCCAGAAGCAGAGCGCCAGCATCACCCAGTCGGGCATGATCGGCCATTGCCGGGTCGGCAAAAGATTCAGCAGCAAGGCGATCAGCAGGCTCAGGGCAATGAACCAGGGACGGGCAGGGCGCAGGATGCGGACAGCGGGCGACGAGGATTTCATGGTCAAGGGCTTCAAGGGTTGGCGGCGCGTCCGGCGCGCGCTGTCCGGCGGGCCGGCGGCGCGCTCTGGCTGGCGCGTTCCTTCGGTTCGGGCGGGCGCGGCAGCGTGTCCGGACGGGAATCCAGCACCATAATCACGCTGTGGCTTTCCACGGCGGCGCTGGGAACGGCAATGATACGGGCAAAGGCATAGGCGCTGTCGCGTTCGACATGCGCCACTTTCGCCACCGGAAAACCGGAAGGATAAACCCCGTCCAGACCGGAGGTGATCAGCGCGTCGCCGACCACGACATCCGCATTGACCGGCATGTAACGCAGCTCCACCTGACCATTGCCCAGGCCAAAGGTAATCGAACGCTGTCCGGTACGCAGGATCTGCACCGGCACGGCCTGATCTTTATCGGTCAAGAGGGTGACTTCGGCGGAAAAGGGAAAGACATGCGTAATCTGGCCGATGATGCCCGCGTCGTCGATGACCGGCTGCCCTTGTTGCAAGCCATGCTGTATCCCCTTGTCCAGATAAACGCGGCGGGAAAAAGGATCGCGCGCGGTATAAAGGATGCTGGCGGCCTGTCCGCTTGCGTGTTCGCGTTCGCGCAGGGTCAAAAGGCGGCGCAGGTGGGCGTTTTCGGCTTCCAGTTGTCCAATCCGCGCCAGATCCGGAGCCGTCATCAGACGCGCGGCCTGATGCGCGCGATTTTCTTCCTGCGCGGCTTCCAGGGCGCGAAAGTAATCCATGCCTTCCATCGCCAGACGCAACGGCGATTGCGCCAGACGTTGCAGGGGATCCGTAACGATGGAGAGGCTCTGACGCAGTAAATCCAGCGCATGAAAGCGCATGTCCAGCACAAACAGCGCCACCGCAAAAGCAGCGTAAAAGCTCAAGACCGCCAGCGGCGTCGGCCCATGCCGGAAAAATGGCGGCGGCGCGCGGTCAAACGCAGACACAGGCCACTGTCCCGGCAGCAGAATCGCCGCAACCGATCTTTCGCATAAAACCAGCTCCGGTTGCAACCCCGTCCGTCGATAAGGTGGGAGCGACCCCCTGATCAACGGCTGCGGTTTCGGCGCGCGTTTCGGGCGGGGACGCAAACCCTTTCCCCAACACGTCAGGCCGACAGGCCGGTAATTTCTCGCTGTTCTTCAATGGAGGTTCAGACGGGCGGGCGGCGGTTTATTCGGAGGCGAAAATGGAATCGAGCTTGTCGATCTTTTCCAGCGCCACTCCGCAGCCACGCGCCACACAGGTCAGTGGGTCATCCGCCACTATCACCGGCAGACCGGTTTCTTCCATCAACAGGCGATCCAGATCGCGCAGGAGCGCGCCGCCGCCGGTCAGCACCATGCCGCGTTCGGCAATGTCCGCGCCCAGTTCCGGCGGGGTTTTTTCCAGCGCCAGCTTGATGGCGGTGACAATCTGGGAAAGCGCCTCCACCAGCGCCTCCATGGTTTCATTGGAAGAAATGGTGAATTTGCGCGGAATGCCCTCGGCCTTGTTGACGCCGGAGACTTCCATTTCCCGCACCTCCGTGCTGGGAAAAGCGGAGCCGATGGTCTTCTTGATGTTTTCGGCGGTGTTTTCGCCAATCAACATGCCGTAATTGCGGCTGATGTAATTGATGATGGCTTCGTCGAGCTTGTCGCCGCCGACGCGCACGGAACCGGAATACACCATGCCGCCCAGTGAAATGATGCCCACCTCGGTGGTGCCGCCGCCAATGTCGACCACCATGGAACCGGTCGCTTCAGCCACCGGCAAATCCGCGCCAATGGCGGCAGCCATGGGCTCCTCGATCAGATACACCTGGCTTGCGCCCGCGCCAATGGCGGATTCGCGGATGGCGCGGCGCTCCACCTGGGTGGAGCCGGAAGGCACACAAATGATGATGCGCGGCGAAGGGGAAATGAGCCGGGGTTCATGCACCTTCTTGATGAACTGTTTGAGCATCTGTTCGGTAACGGTGAAATCGGCGATGACGCCGTCTTTCATCGGGCGGATGACGGTGATGGCGCCAGGCGCCTTGCCTAGCATCTCCTTGGCTTCCCGCCCGACCGCCTGAATGATTTTCTTGGCGTTGGGGCCGCCATCCATCCGCAGGGCGACGACGGAAGGCTCATTCAGCACAACGCCTCGGTTGCGAACGTAGATCAGGGTATTGGCGGTTCCCAGATCAATGGCAAGGTCTTTGGAAAAATAACTGCGAAAAAGGCCGAACATATGTTTCAATCCTGCACGGGAAAAGCACCCGACGGGTGCGGAAAACAAGGTTTTCCATGATACCTTATAATGTTTTCGACGGAGGAGAAATTTACGGCCTCGGGATGCGAATGCGGAAGTAAACGCGGTTTGCCGCCTGTTGATATTGATCCTGCCCTGACAGACCTTGCTGTTTAGTCCCGGCATTTGATGGTACGATCTTACCCAACAGTTGGAAGGAGGCTCTATGGGACAAGTTTTACACGGCTACGCCCGCCCGTCTGCGCAGGGCAACCGCACTACATGCTGAATTCATGGATGTGTGGGCATGGGAGACATTTTAAGGAGTGTAGAGCGGTATTCATCGTCATGAGAAGAAGCGCGAAAGCGTTTTCTTCAATTCCTTCCGCGCCTTTCACTGCGGCGGTTGCCCACTCAAAGAACGCGACTTCAAATGCCTTGGGGTCAATCATCGAAAAGACACGGGCAAACGTATCATGTGAGGGTATGCCATTCTTGAGCGGCAGGAATTGCCATAATCACTCCTCTTTGTCGCAGCAAAAATCTTCCACGGTCTCCCAAGTCATCCGCACCGGACACGATAGCAACCAACGCCATGGAAAGGATGTCGGACAAGGCGTGCAGCTTGTTTAAGGTCTCCCGGCGCGGGTCGGGCAGCTGGGCAAAATAGGGATGAGGATTGGGAAACAGGTGAGAACCCCTCGCAAAAAAACTCACCTCAACACATTTCATCGTAAAACCAACTCCGGTTGAAACCCCGCCCTAAAGGGCGGGGTTTCAGGCGACCGTTTTGGGAGGGGAGAGAAACCCCTTCCAAAACACGTTAGACCGATAGGCCTGAAGGCCTGTCGCTAATTTCTTGCTGCCAGATTTCGGACTCTTATAGTGCGTTTGCCCTGGCGTTTCCAGCAGATGTTTCAGTTTACGTGCGTTCCAAACTGGATGCTGTCGTGCCGCTGCAAGTATCTGTGTCGCCACGGCATCAGCAGTCATCATGGGGGAATGCAGCGGACGTCGGGAGCGTTCTGCCAACCCGGCTGCACCGCTTTCCTGAAAACGATGCAGCCATTTGTACGCTGTCGCAGGACTCACGCCAAAGCAACGGCACAATCCTCGTATGTTCGCGCCTTCCTGTTGTGCGAAACTTACAAATTCCAAGCCTTAACGACATGGCGCTCCTCTCTTTCCAAGGCATTTGCTGACCTCACGCTATCAACCTGATGTCTTACTTTAAGGCGTCTACCATGTCTCCGAACAGGTGTTCAGGATGTACAGTGGGAGAAGGCGCCCGAAGGTCGGAAGGGGGGGTGGATAGACATCAGCGCACGGCAACCGTTCCGCCTTTCCAGAGCGGGTCTTGCCAGCGGTAGAACGCGGTCAGATTGCCGGGTTTGTCGGCGTGTTTTTCGACTTTCAGGGTGTCTCTGTCCCATAACTCGAAGCTGGTTTTGCTGCGTTTGTTAGTGACGGTCTCGCGGGCGGCGAGGAGTTGTTTGTTGCCGGGAACCCAACCGGCGAATTCGACGTAGCCCAGTTCCGGGGTTTCTACGGACGGGGGGACGACTTCGACCTGCCAGCCGTTTTCTTCCAGTCGGAAGACCCACATTTCGCGCCAGTTTTCCAGCGGTTGTACGGCGAGCGTCATGGCTTTGCCATCGGGGCTGACGGTGAGCGAGGCAGGCCAGACTTGCCCGTAGGTGCAACGGGAGAGGCTGGATTGCGCGGGTTTTGCGGGCGGATTTTTTGCGCCCTCGATAATCTGCACGCAGGTTTGCCCGGTTTCTCCAGCGGCAAGGCGAATACCGGGGCGACCCTGGGCGGGGATGGCGACGGTTTGCGGTTGTGCTGCCCAGCGCGATGCGCCAACACGAATGGCGGCTTCGTTCCAGGCGAGCAGGTCGCCGTCGACCAGCGTTTTTTTGTCGACGCCTGCCAGTTCGGCTTCGGCTCTTTGTCCGGCTTTCAGCACGGCGGTCGGGTCGCTTTTGGGGCGCCGCGCAAGTTGGTGCGCGATGCCTGCCCAAACGCCAGCGGCGCGGGTTTTCAGGCGGTTTTTGAGGTGTTCCGGCAAGCTGCCTTCTTTGGCTCCGGCGGTCAGGGCGCGGTCGAGCATTTCTGCCCGCCAGAAGTCGGTTTCCAGTCGTTCGGCGGGCAGCAGGGTGGATTTGACGCAATCGTGCCGGGTGAGGGAGAGCGCGGCGCGTGCTCTTTGTTCAGGACTGGCAGCCCCCGCCAGCACGCGCCGCCAGACGTCGCCTTCGTAGCATAACGTCATTTTGTCGTTGCGCTCGACGCTATAGACGGTAACGCCGTAGGTGGCGGCAACTTCCAGATGTTCTGCGACGGTTTTCGCGGCTTTCTCGTTTGCCGTACCGCCCAGGCGCGAGGCTCGCCATGCCAGTCGGTCAACCATTTTACCGAGTGCCTCGAACATGTCCGCGTCTATGCTTTCGGCGGGCGCTGCCTTGAGAAAGGCGGCTGCGTGGGCGATGCCGACGGCTTCGGAACCGGGCTGGTCTTTCAGATAGTCGACCACCGCCTTGAGGCGCGGCGCGGCTTCCGGCGTTAGGGGATACAGACCAGCTTGCGTGGCGCGGATGAATCCGGCGCGTTCGCGGCGATGGTCGTAGACTTGCAGGTAGTCGCCCTTGATGCCGCGCACTTCCAGATTGTCGCCTTGCGAGAGGGTGGCGTGCCGGGCAGCGGTTTCGTTGGGCGCGGCACGCAACGGGATTTGGTCTTGGGTGACAATCGCCAGAGAAAGCAATAGTTCAATCATGTTGATTCTCCTTACTCTTCGTTGTTGCCGTTGTTATTGGAAGCAGCGGGCAGGCGACCGATGATGTTTTCCGCGATAAAGCCACCGCTGGCGGAAGGCGGCGCGATGATGACGGAGATTTTGTCGGAGAGTTTGTCGGCAAGGCTCTTTTGAATCAGCAGCGGGTTTTGCGCCAGAATTGCGCCTTCACGCGCCATCTGGTCGCTGCTGACCTTGCCGATTTGTTCCATGCGGAATGCTTCGGCTTCCGCCAGTTTTTTGCGCGAATCGGCTTCGGCTTCCGCCTCGATGCGGCGTGCGTCGGCATTGGCCTGGGCGTTTTTGAGTCGCGTTACCTTGTCGGCTTCTGCTTCCAGCGCCCGTTGCTGAATCTGTTTTTCCTTGAAGGGCAGGATGTGTTTCATGGCTTCGGCCTGCGCCTTGGCAGCGATAATCTGTTCTTCACCCGCAGCTTCGGCGGCTTTTTCGCGGCGCACCTTGTCTGCCAGCGCGACGAGTTCGCTTTTCTTCACTTCCTTGTCCTTGAGTTCCAGCGTGTAGCGCATCTGCTCGGTTGCCTGTTCCGCCGCCAGCAGTTTTTCCATGCCACGCTTGTAATCGTTGGGTAACTCGACCTTGCCGATGGTCAGGAGCTTCAACTTGATGCCCTCGCCCGTCAACCGGGTTTGCAGTTCCTTGGTGATGTGTTCCTGAATCTCCTGACGGCGGTCAGAAAAAATTTCGCGCACGGTGTAGCGCGCCAGGTTTCTATGGAAGGTATCGTGAATAATGGGCAACACCACTTCGCCGCTGATGTCATCCGGCAAATTACGCGCCATGGTCTGGATTTTTTCCGGGTCAAGCGCGTAGCGAACGCTGAAATCCACGCCGATCGACAAGCCTTCAATCGATTGGAATTCGACGGCATTCACCGATTTTTCCGGTTGATATACCTGATCGCGCAATGAAAAAGTCCGCATTTCATGTACGCCTGGAATTACCAGCACCGAGCCTTCCTGAAAACGGCTGGCGCCACCCGTCCATTGATTGACCCGCAAACCCGTTTCGCCCCGACCCACTGGCTGAAACGGGAGATGCGTGGCAAAGGTGTAAGCCATCAGCCCCAGAATGCTGAAAGCGATAATGCTGCGTTTGAACGGGCGCAGGGTAGCTGCCGTGGCGTACAGGGTGCTTTTGCAGGTATCAGCCAGTTTTTCAGGATTGACGGCTTGGGCGAACTTGTCTTTGCGGGAACGCGCTTCGTCGGCGTTCGGGAGGTCAAACTCTTCCATGATGGTTCTCCTTGGTAAGTGGGTTTTTCAGATGGCGCTGAAAGGACGTCATCCATGAGACGCATCATGCATCCGCCCGCCCGGAAGTTTCCATGCCGTCGGCAACCCTCTTTCTTCGCGGGAAAAACGGTTTCTACAGGGGCGTGAATAAATGTTCACAAACCGAATGTGCGATACTTTCGCCATTTGGCGTTAGGCGCATTCGGGAGGTTGCAGTGGAACACAACTTTGAAAGGCTGAAGGCGCATATCCTGCCTCTCTCATGTTCTGATCGATTTGAGATCGCCCGTACTGAGCGGGATTTGATCGGGGTTGAGATAACCGAGGACTTCGACAACTGTCCTTGCGGTCAAGAGATCAAGGAGCACTGCTACATTACAAACCGCATTACCGGCAACTCGACCTGCGTCGGTAACGTGTGCATTAACAGGTTCCTTGGCATAGACACAGGAACTTTGTTCGAGGGTCTAAAGCGCATTGCTAAAGACCCGTCCGCAAACGCCAACCTTGATGTAATAAACCATGGGCTAAAACTTGGATTCATCTATGATTCAGAGTACAAATTCCCCGTTGAGACTCGCCTCAAGCGCAAGCTCTCGACAAAGCAACTTGAGTGGAAATGCAAAATCAATCGCCGAATCACTCAACAGATCGTGGTACGGCATCGCACACACACTTAACAATTCATTTAAGCCGACGCAGCTTCGCGGCGCGGCTTAATTCAGGCGATATGGAACGCGCATGTACAAGGTTGCAATTATTGAGGACGACGAGCCGACCAGCGGGCAAATCCGGGAGTGGGTGCTTTCGGCTTCGCCGGATATTGAGGTGGCGCAGTGGTTTACCCGCGATGATGCCGAGGCGGCGATTGACCGCGAAGCCTATGATCTGGTGGTGCTGGACATCGAACTGGGGCGTGACCGGCATGCGGGCGTTGCCATCATCAATGCCATCAACAAAAGCGGGCGCGGTACGCCGGTGCTGGTGGTTTCCGCCATGCCTGCCGCCATTTATCGCGGTATCATGAAGGCGCTGGATGCGTGGGATTATCTGCAAAAAACCACCTTTGAAGAACCCGAATTTATCGACACCTTTCTGGCAATGCTGCGCGCCGCCAAACATCGTCGGGCAGAAAAAGCGGTGATGCCGCCCGCGCCCGCAGGGGATGAACTTTCCATCGACCCGCTGCATCAAGGCGCGCCCTTCTGGCGGGGGAAACGGGTGAATGTCCCGCTGACCGCGCAGCGCATTCTCGCCGTGCTGCACGAACGGCAAGGCGAAGTCGTTTCCTATGACGACCTGTTTGCCGCCGTCAAAAGCGGGCGCAACCGGGAAAACATCCGCAAGCACATCAGCACCCTGCGCGAAGCCTTCCGCGAACTCGATGAGCATTTCGACTGCATCGAAAACGTGCCCATGCGTGGCTTCCGGTGGGTAGGCGCAGGGCAAAAATCTTGATAAAAAAGTTCTTCCTCTGGCTCGCGTCTTTCCGGCTGCGGATGCTGTTTCGCACCGCGTTCCTGTTCCTCATCCTTGCGGTCGTGGCGCTGGCGGTGACGGTGTTGCAGGGGGAAAAGCAGCGCAGTTACAAGAATTACCAAAGCGGGCTGGCGAAAACCAAGGATCAGATCGTTGCCCGTCTGCGCCATCCTTCCGGGCAGCTTGCGTTGTTGAATCCGGCGCAGGGGTTGAGCGGGGCGGGCAATCTGCATCCGGTGCTGCTGCCGTTTTCGGCGATTGATTTTGACGACCAGAACAAGGCGCGACACGCCGTGGAAATGGCGGATTGCCTGATTCGCTATGAGCGCCACGGCAGCCTTTGCGTGGCGATTGGCAATAATCCGTGGGTTGGCGGGTTTATTTATGCTGCGGGCACTTTTTCCAGTGGCGCGTTGACGGCGCACACAATCGGCGACGAATACATTGATGGAGCGCACAGGATGCGCGTTGGCGTGCATTTGCGCGGACGGCATTACCGCTGGCTGGCGCCGTTTGAGGTCTTGCCCGCCAGACGGAACGCGGCTTTCGAGGGGATGCGCGGGCGCTTTACCGGCTACGATGAACTGGATGAGCGTGATTACACCGGAAAAATGCCAGTCAAGGATTTTCGGGGCTGGGTCTGGCAAGCGGCAGAGTGCATTGATGCAAGGCAGAACCCGGAAACGTGCGAGAAACGCGCCTTTTTCTCCCTGCGTCTGCCGGTTGAGGAACTGATTGCCGACTTGCTGCGAACCCGCCACGTCGTCTGGCCGCCAGCCGACCTTGACGATATTCATGTGCGGATTGAGGTTTTGCCACCGGTGCAGGTGGAAACAATCGA
>JAIRZG010000218.1 GCA_031267345.1 Zoogloeaceae bacterium | reverse complement strand
GTGTTCTTGCGGATGGCATCGTCTTTCTCCCTTGCGAGTATCGAGCGTTCGTCTTGCGCCGCGATCAATGCGGCGACCAGTTCATCGCCCCGGCGCTCAGCTTTGAGGGTGAGTTCCAGCGCCTGCACTATTTCATCCGAGAGCGTCGCCTCGCGCCGGGCGGCGTCCCGCTCCAACGCGACCACGCGGCTCTCCCAGCGCCAGCCGTTCGCCATCCAGCCCAGACCGGCGCCCGCCGCGAACATGGCGGCCAGCAGGATCGGTGTGGCGTAGGCGGCGAGCCAGGTGAAAATCTTTTCAAGCATCGCGCGCCGCCTTTCTCACCCGTTTCAGGGCGTCCGCATAGGCGTCGCGCATGGCGGCGATGTCCTTTGTCAGCAGGAATCGGGTATGTCGGACGGCGATTTCCTTCAACGCGCCTTCCGTTTTCGCGCCCGTCAGTTCCTTTTGCATGATGGCGGCGTGTCTTTCGGAGACGCAGGGGTTGGATCTGTCGATGATGCTCATGTGGCTTCTCCCATGCATAGCCGGTATTCCGCTTCTCTGCGCCGGACGAGGCCGGGCAGGATTTTTCGCGCGCCCGGCGGGCAGACGAGTCGGCCAGCGGCGTTTTTGACCTTGGGCTTCGCGCAAAACCCGTTGAAATCGAGGATGGTCTTGCAGGCCGCCGCATAATCGCCGCGCGAAAGTTTCTCCGGAATGCTGGATGTACAGACCGCCTCCGCCCCGACGTTGTAGGCGAGGCTCACGAAGGCATCCCACTCACGCTGCGCGATCTGGGTATCTTCCCCGAAACACGCCCGGAGCCGGGTTTCGTCCCCGGCGATGTGAGCGAGCGCCAGGCGAACGGCTTCTGGCGGCGTGATGGTTTTCCCGGCCCGGATGAGACTGCCGTCGGCGCGTCTTGTGCTGCCAAAGCCTACCGTGGGCACGTCGCCGGGGAGGGGCGCGCGCGGCGCCGATCCACCCCTCGTGCAGCGCAAGATGAATCTGCCCACCCGGCGCTGGAACGACATCGAGGCGGCCGCGCACGACCGCGCCTTCGTCGTGGCCGGGGCGATGGAGGCCGACCTCCTGGACGACCTGCGCAAAGCCGTGGAGAAGGGCATCCTGGAGGGCACAGACCTGGAACAATTCCGCCGCGACTTCCGGGAAATCGTCGAACGCCACGGCTGGCGCGGCTGGACGGGCGAGGGAACAAAAGCCGGGGAGGCCTGGCGCACGCGGGTCATCTTTGAAACCAACATGACCGCCAGTCACGCCGCCGGGCGCTGGGAACAACTGACCGACCCGGACGTCCTGGAGGCGATGCCATACTGGCGCTACGTTCACGACGACGGCGTCCTCAACCCTCGCCCACAGCACCTGGCCTGGGATGGTCTCACGCTCCGCCACGATCATCCGTTCTGGCAGACGAACTTCCCGCCCAACGGCTGGGGCTGCCACTGCACGGTGGAGGCCATGACCTCCCCGGAAGCCGGAGACCCCACCGAACCGCCCGCAGGCTGGGACGAACCCGATGGCAAGGGGCGGCTGCCCGGCGTCGACCGTGGCTTCGCCTACGCGCCAGGGGCGAGCGTTTCGGAAAATCTGAGAAGGATCGTGGAAGAGAAGGCGGCGAAGTTGCCGGCGCAACTGGCAAGAGATTTTCTGGCGCAGGCGGAAAAGGCGGGCATCAAGCCGGCTGTAGCGCTGCTTTCGGCCAAGCGAGCCGCCAAGACCGAGGGAGATGCCAAAAAGTGGCTCGTAACAGAAGGGAAAAGAACCAAGACAGAACACGTCGTCGCCTATAACGCAGCGACAGGCAAGGAAATCGGCCGTTACGTCGGCAATGACCGGAAACGCGTTGGTTTGCCCTTGGAAATTTCAAGACTGCTCGACGACCGCGCCGCGTCGGTCGTTTTGATGCACAACCATCCGAGTTCCCATTCGCTTTCTGCTGGCGATCTAACCTTGCTGGCGCGGCCAGGCGCGAACAAGGCGGTGGTACATGGCCATGACCGTTCGTGGTTTGCCGCAACCAAGGGCGCGAATATGGCACGTCTGGAAATGGCGCTGGAAACCGCGGGAATAGAACTCGACCGGCAGATTTATTTGCTGTCGCAGCGCGGGCTTGGCATAACCGGTATTGAAGCGCATCTGCGCAACCTTGCCCTGAACCGCGCCGGAATCATCCGTTATGAATATGCGCTTGATTCTCGCCGCGCCCGGTTATACACTAAGGAAAGGGCGGCATTGGACGCCGCCGTGGAAGAAATCACCCTGGCAATCAAGCGAGCGCGGTCATGAGCGAAAAACCTGCCTTCTGGATACTGGACCCGCCGGAGCGGATGGAGCCGGACGCGCGTTGGAAAGAATGGCTTGCCAGTTTGCGCGAGCTGCCGCAAGACTACCCGGAAGTGGCGCGGGAAGTCGCCGACGCCGAGCGGTGGATTGCGCGCCGTTCTGAACTGGAACGCGAGCGGGAACAACGCGCCGCCTGATCCCCGCCCATCACCAAAAACAAACCCCGCGATAAGGCGGGGGTTTTTGTTTCTGGGGCGGGCGCTCCCGCGTTCCCGATAAAAATTGCCTGTTTCCGCCCGATTCCGCTCGGCTCCGGGACGAAACAGCGCGACAGTCGGGATGTCGCAAACATAAACCAAGGGAGCATCGAATGGACGCAAAAATGGACACGAACCCCGGAAACGGAAAACGAATGCTGGGGATTCTGGGGCACGATCTGCCGCCTCGACGAACCGGCGGACGCGGCCTGGCGGATCGCCATGACCCGCGTCGCCGCCATGACCGGATTGCCGTTCGAGGCCATCCGGCGCTTTCTGGACAGCCGCCACGGGCGGCACTTCGCGGATTCGGTTTACAACTACCGATATACAGGCGTGGAACTGGATGCCGCCATTGACGCAGCCATCCGGGAATGGGGCCGGATACAACTCATGGTCGCCACCGCGAAATGCCAGCCCGCCGCCTGATGAGATTGCCGCGCCACGAACTCCGCCAGACGGCGGGGTTTATGCTTTTGAAATCAACAGCAGTTGGAAATGTTCCGCGCCTGGACTATACTTGAACACAAGCAACGAACGAGCGGGCGACACAAAGCACGAGACATGACGACGAAAACGCGCATCGAATGGACGGAGCAGACCTGGAACCCGACGACGGGATGCGCCAAGGTCTCTCCAGGGTGCAAGCATTGTTACGCCGAAACAATGGCGCTGCGCTTGCAAGCCATGCATACGCCGGGATACGAGAATGGGTTTGACCTGACGCTCATGCCTGAACGTCTGGCGCAGCCCTTGCGGTGCAAAAAGCCGACCATGTTTTTTGTAAACAGCATGAGCGACCTGTTTCATGAGGCGATTCCCGATGCGTTCATCGATCGGGTTTTCGAGGTAATACGGGGTACGCCGCGACATGCCTACCAGATTTTGACCAAACGCGCGGCGCGGTTGCCGGAATATTTTGCGGCGCGCCCCTGCCCGGACAACGTGTGGCTGGGCGTGACGGTGGAAGACAGGAAGTACGGTGTCGCGCGCATTGATTTTTTGCGGCAGGTAGCGGCAAAGGTTCGCTTCCTGTCGGCCGAGCCACTGCTGGAAGACCTGGGAACGCTCGATTTATCCGGCATCCATTGGATCATCGTGGGGGGAGAATCCGGCCCCAGGGCGCGCCCGATGTGCGCGGAATGGGTAGAGCGCATCCAGACGCAGGCGGATGTGGCGGGCGCGGCTTTTTTCTTCAAGCAATGGGGAGGTTGGGGCGCCGATGGCGTCAAACGGCACAAGAAAGCAAATGGCCGCGAGTTCAAGGGCAGCGTCTGGAGCGCCTACCCCGAAGCGCGTCAGATGGCGCTATAGCTTGCCCAGGATGTGGTTGGCGATATTCGCGGCAATGCCGCGGGCTTGCGGGCTGGGATTGGCGACGGCGAAGTAGAGCGCGAACAGCGGCGCGCCCCTGGGGGTTCTGCTGCTTCCGTCCAGGTAAAGGATGGTGGGGGCGCTGACATGCGGGAAAATCGTTTTCAGCCTGCCGGATACGAAATCAAGCATGGCTTGCGGTGTGGCGTCCCGGACATCGCCTTCGGTTTCGCCAAACAGAGAGGCTTGCGGGTTAGGCCGGTAGAACTCTGTGCGCCATACGTCCGTGCCAAGGATGCGGGTAATGGCCCGGGTTTTTCCTTCATCCAGCGCCTCCGCGCTTTTGGCGGCATTCCGGTACAGCCCGGAAAGCGGAAACAGATACCAGAGATCAGTGGCGCGGGTTGCCGCGACAGCTTGCAGGGTTTTCCATTCCACGTCCATGCCATAAGGGTCGATGAAAATAACGGCGCGCTCCCGGTTCCGGTCGATCTGGCGGCAGATGGCAGTCAGAGCGGCGTTGGCGTCGCTGCGGATCACTTCGATATTTTTTTCGGGATGGCTGGCTTTCAGTCCACGCAGGGCGGCGGTATGTGTTTTCTTCAGATCGACAAAAAAGAATTTATCGAAGGTTGGCACGATCTCAAGCGCCAGCGTCGCGGAACCTTTGATCTGCTCCCCCTCGCCCGCCGCGCCGTTGATGTCGCAAAACCCTGTTCCAGCAAAGGCGTCGATGTAGAGGAGCCTGAAATTCTGGTTTTTGAGCGCGGTCGTGTAGGCGGCAAGGTATTTGCGTAACGCCTCCAGCTTGGTGCGCGTCCACTCTCCGCCAAAGACATGGGTATTATTCATGTTTCTTTATTTCCTCTTTTGGCGGCGTTCAACTGGCGTCAGTTCATATGACTTCATTATACGCGCGCAATGCGCAAGGGCAAGCGTATGGGCCGGGTTGGCGTCCGGCAAATGACCGGAGCCTTACGGATTGCCGTGGCGTGATCGGCGTAGAGACCACCGCTCGATGACATTTTCAGGCCAAAGAAACCCCGCCAGACGGCGGGGTTTTTATCCGTTCATCCACAACACCTCTGTGCGCCGCCCCATGCCGATTCCCGCGCTGGCGTAGTGTTGCCGCGTGAGGCGCGTCCAGCCGGTCAGCGTGTCGTCGTAGAGTTCGCTCGCGTAGCCGGAGATCATCACCCGGCCGCGGACGCTTTTGAGGAGCGCGAGGAGCGCCAGGTGTTGGGCGTCGGTCATCTCGTGCCGGTAGACCACGAATTTGTCCCGCGTGCTCATGACATATGGCGGGTCGACGAAAAAGAGCGCGTCATCGGTGTCCTGCACACGGATCACATCCAGCGCGTCCTGGTGTTCGATCAAGACCCCGCGCAGCCTGCGGCAGACGGCGGCGAGAGTACGCGGGTAATTCACCCATTCGCTCATCTTGCCGCCGCCGCCGGTTTTCTTGCGGTGGCGAGCGTTGGCGAAGGTATTTTTACGCGGATTAAATAAGGCCGAGTGGTGAAAACTCATGTAGGCCCGGATGATGGCGCGTTGCGCCCGGAGAATGGGATCGGTCGTCGCCTAGAACGCCCGCTCGAATTCCCGCCGCGCGTAGGGGGTGCGGCGCAAGATGCGGATGAGTTCGCGGCATTTGTCCGGGGATTGGAGGAGGCGAAACAATCCGACGATCTCATCATCCAGATCGTTGTAGACCTCGATTTTGCTGCGCGGTTTCCTGATCAACACGGAGGCCGCGCCGCCGAACGGCTCAACATAGACCCGATGTGCGGGCATGTGCTCGATGATCCAAGGCGCGATCGCCCATTTGCCGCCGAAATAACGCAGCACCGAGCGGCTGATTTCACGATTGATGTGCACGGTCATGATCCTCAACGCGCCCGGCGGCGCTTATGTGTTGAGGCTCATGACCCGCTGGAAAACCTGTGTAGTGATTGAGTGTCTTGCACCGTGGGCATTTGATCGCCAGGCGGTCGAATGCCCTGGCCTCGCCCAGTTTGCGGTTGCAACCGCCGCAACGGACATCCTGCATTTTTGTCATTTTTAACGCTTCGTGATAGCCTTTCCCGGCAGTGTGCGCACTGTCGGCGTCTCGGCCAAACGCGAGTAGACTTCGCGGGCGGCGGCCGTCGCGGGTGTTCCACCACCCACGGCGGTCGCGCCGTCTTTTTACTGGCGGGATCATAGGAAATACCGGACGCGAATGGCAGGGGGAAGCGTGTCGGCAGTCCGCACAATCGGGCAGCATGCGCGTAACATCTGGCAATGGTCAACCTTCCCATCTCCATCGTTTACGACGATAAAACGGTTCTCGGCGTTCTTTCCCGGATCGCCGCGAATTTCACGCCCGCCGGAATGCGCCCGGCCATGAAGGTAATCGGGGAAGAACTGGCCGAATCCACCCGGAAGCGTTTCGCCACCGCCACAGGCCAGGGCAATCGCACCTTTATGTCATAATTCCAAGCAATTCAGCGCGAAACTGGTCAATGGCGGCAGCGAGCATTCGTTTTGACTTGATACTCGCTTTGCGTGTGGTATTGAGCCGCAACAGATTCACCACGATGTGGCGGACGATGGCCAGGTTGTTGGCGGCATAGCCGCTACGTATACG
>JAIRZG010000126.1 GCA_031267345.1 Zoogloeaceae bacterium | reverse complement strand
CCTGCCAGACGCGCAGTTGGGCGAAAACCTCGTCTTGCGCGTCGATTACCCCGTCCGCGTTCGCGTCGAAATCGGCCAGAACCAGAAAACCGTTGACCGCGTTTTTTCCGTCCGCAAGGAAATCATCGTCACCGAACTGCGGCGTCTGCTGGAATCAGGGCAATCGCATGAATGCCGAAGCCATGGATTCATGATGGCGAAACCGTCCGGATCTTCCCTTGAAGGGAAGGTGTGGCTATGTTCTGGGAGAGGGTAGGGGAGAGGGGCGGCCTTTGGAGAAGGGCAAGGGTTTTGGGAGGGTGTCCTTTCTCTCCCTCGCCTTCAAGGGGAGGCCGGGGTGGGGATGGGGTTCTTCCCCACGCCCGCCGCATGAACCGCTTGCGTCTGGTCTGATTGACCCGGGTTTTTGCGTCCTTCCATTCAGCACTTGTGTTTTACCCCATCCCCAGCCCTTTCCCTTGAAGGGGAGGGGAGTGAAGCAAGCGCCGCCCGCACTTTTATGATAAACACGTTCATGCAATCGCCCTGGCTGGAATTGCCTCTGGATGACCTGCTGGTCGTCACCCGTCGCTTCATCAATCCAGAGGCGTCACGCTCCGGGTTGAACCGCCTCTTGCAGCGTGAAGGGTTGAGCAGTCTGCACATCCTGCGCTTCATGACATGACCGCCCGCCTGCTCCGGGAGGCTCAAATCTGGTTTGAGCGTGGCGCGGAAAGCCGCGAACTAAAACCGTTCCTCCGCGCGCAGGTAGCGCCAGCGGCCCGGGGGGAGTTGGGCCAGGCGGATTTGGCCGATGCGGATGCGTTTCAGGCCGGTGACGGAAAGTCCCACCAGTTCACACATGCGGCGGATTTGGCGTTTTTTGCCTTCGCGCAGGATAAAACGCAATTGGTCGGCGTTTTGCCAGTCGACCTGCGCGGGCTTCAGTTTTTTGCCGTCCAGCGTCAGGCCGTGACGCAGACAGGCGAGACCGTCGTGGGCGATCCGACCGCTGACGCGCACCAGATATTCCTTTTCCACGCCGGAATCCTCGCCTATCAATTGACGCGCGACGCGACCATCCTGGGTCAGCACCAGCAGACCGGTGGAGTCAATATCCAGACGACCCGCTGGCGCAAGTCCCTGTAAATGGCGCGGATCGAATGCGCGTTGTTGCGGGTGTTTCGCGTCCTGCCACTGGTTTTCCCGACGAATCAGGGTGATGGCGGGTTCGTAACCGGGTTCCGGCTGACCGGAGACAAAGCCGACGGGTTTGTGCAGCAGAATCGTGACCTGTCGCGTCTGTGTCTGGCGCGCGACTTTATCCAGCGTGATACGGGCATCGGACGCGGCGCGCGTTCCCAGTTCCGTAATCCGGACGCCATCGACAAACACCTGACCGCGCTCAATATAGCGGTCGGCTTCGCGGCGCGAACAAAGGCCGCGTTCGGCGAGCAGTTTGGAGACGCGCGCGAAAGCGGTCGGAGCGACGCTATCGCGCGGGCTTGCTCCGGGTTTGGCGGGGTTCATGGTTTTTTTCAGGATGTTTTTCGCTCCATTGCTGCGCCAGGGTTTCCAGCAGCAGGTCGGGCGTGACGGGTTTGTGCAGTACCCGCCAGCCGATGTTGACGAAAGTATCGAGTTGCTCGTGGGTGGCGTCGCCAGTAAGAATGACGCCGCAAATGGGATGTTTCACGCGGATTTGCAGGGTATTCAGAAAATCGAGGCCGTTCATCTCGCCGGGAATGCGGAAATCGGTAATGAAGAAATCGGCAGCGGTAATTTTCGGATCTGCGAGGGCGTTTTCGCTGTTGCTGAAACAGCGGGTGCGAATGTTGTGGCTGTTCAGCCAGAGTTGCAGCGCGGAAATGACAATCGGATCGTTTTCGATCAACACGCACTGGCGACCCGTCAGGATGTCGAGATTATGGCGCGCGTCGGCAAGATTTTCGTGGCGCAGGGGCATGTAATGCAGGCCACCCGTGTTCAGGGGAATGGAAAGCTCAAGCAGGCTGCCGCGTCCATAGCGGGATTTGCAGATCAGACTGTAGCCCAGAAGTCCGGTTATGCGGCGCACAATCGCCAGTCCCAATCCCAGACCCCGACTGCGGTCACGTTGAGGATTGTCGGCCTGATAAAACTCCTCGTAGATATAGGGCAATTGTTCAGCCTTGATGCCGATGCCGGTATCCCAGACCTGAATCAACAGGGTGTTGCCGCGAAAACGCGCGCCGATGAGCACACCGCCCATGTCGGTATAGCGAATGGCGTTGCTGACCAGATTGCGCAGGATGTTGGTGAGCAAGCCCTGATCCGCCAGAATGATGATCGGTTGCGTGGGCAGGAAAATCTTGAAGCGCAGGTCTTTCTTCAGGGCCAGCACGGCAAATTCGCTGTCGATGCTCCGGAAGATGCTGTACACCTCCACCGGCGCCAGTTGCGGCATAATCACGTCCGCGTCGAAGCGGGAAATATCCAGAAGGGCGTCCAACAGTTCACTCAAGGTTTTGGTGGCGAGGGTCATGTTCTGGATGATGGTGCGCTGGTCATCCGATAGTCTGGTGCGCGCCAGCGCGGAAACAAAAAGATTGTTCGCCTGTAGCGGCTGGCGCAGGTCGTGGCTGGCTATGGCGAGAAAACGCGACTTGGCGGCATTGGCTTCTTCGGCTTTGCGTCGCGCCTCTTTCGCTTCCCGTGTGGCGCTGAGCAACAGGCTTTCCGACTTGCGTTGTTCGGTAATGTCCACGAGCGTGCCGGAAATAATGACGGGATAGCCGCGCTCATCCCGCTCCTCCACGTTGCACTGCGATAGCAGGGAACGCCAGACGCCGGTTTTTGAACATATCCGGAATTCAATCTGGCAATACGGCTTGTGACCGTGCAGATAGGTCCGCAGGGAAGCGCGAATGCGGCGGACATCCTCCTGGACGACCTGTTTGCTCCAATCCGGCTGGCGTAGCGGCGATTCGCCATAAGCATGTCCGGTGAGCGCGTCAAAGTGCGGGTTGGCGACAAATTCGCGCGTTCCCAGATTCCATCTCCAGAATCCCTGTTCGGAATTTTCGATAATGTGCAGATAGCGGCTGTTGCTCTCGCGCATGGATTGGGTGAGGCGACGACGCATTTCCAGCGCGATGAGCAGCAAGACCAACAGGGCGAGACTGAACAGTTCGGTTTTCATCTGCGCCAGATAAAAGACGTAAATCTCCCGGTTGTCGGCAACATGAAGCAGCAGCCAGGGCGCTTGTTGCATATATTCGCTGCAAACTCGCCATTTGTCCGCGCGCAGACAAGTGTTCCGCTGGCGCGGAAAAGCCACATGCGCCATGTTTTCGAGCGTCTCCGGCAGCAGGTCGCGCAGATATTGAACCGTATGGGTCATGCGAATATCCTGCGAGGTCGAGAGCACCTGGCCTTCCTGATTGACGAGATAATAATTTCCCAGCGCGGGATCCGGCAGATTCAAAAAACGTTTCAGGATTTCCAGCGGAAAATCCATTGCCACAAAGGCGCGATATTTGTCCTGCGCGTCGTAGATCGGCGAAGCCAGAGTGGTCATCGTCCCCTGCCCGGTCGGGTCGAGATGGACATTCAGCCAGCGCGCGGCATGTTCGGGATTCAGGCGCGGCCCCAGTTGCTCGAAATGCAGATATTCAATGAATTTGTCGCGCCAGGATAACTGGCAGGAAAAAAGCGCGTTAACCGGAGAATACAGACTGGCAAAGCCCTGTAGCGAGGCGTAATACACCCAGCCGGTATCGGGCATGACTTTCCGGATTTCCGCCATCAGGGGCGTGAGCGCCAGCGCCGAAGCCATTTCTCGCGCGCGCGCGCTGGAAAATTCCGGGATTTCCCGGCTCCCCAAAAGACAACTATGCGACGCATCCGATAATTTCGACAGCTTGTCGGTGACAAACCCGCCATCGTCCGGCATCAGGAGCGCCAGTTCCTTGCGCGCCGCTTCGCGGTTGTCACGCTCCAGTTCGTGTTCCGCGCCCGCGCGCAGAAGCTGGACATTCGTAATCGCGTTCTGCAGGACCAGATCAATGTTCATGCTCATGCGTTGCAGATGCTTTCGGGCATCGACCGCGCCTTGATCCACGCGCGCCGTCCAGATGGCGCAAAATCCGATTACTGCGCACGACAGCACTGCGACATTGATGAGGGGCGTACGAACCAACCACCTGTCCGTCTTTCGCCTGCGTCTGCCATGTTGACCGTTTCGCATGATTTGTCCTTACCCGCCCGGACGCGAAGTTTTCAGCGGACGCAGATGTCCGGCGTTTCCGGCAGGGCGGCGGGCGTATAGTCCACCTGCCGCATATGCCGCGCCAACGCCGTATCCATGGTCGCGACATGACGCTCGAACCAGCTTTCCAGTTCGCGCGCCGCCGTTTTGCCCAGCGCCGAATGTCCGTTTTTAACCCTGCGAAGGACGTTTTGCAGGGAAGCCAGCACCCGCTGATGCTCGCGTGCGTGACATTGCACGGGCGGAAATCCGCTTTCCGCCATCCAGTAATCCTCTTGGGCAAAATGCTGTTCCGAGTGGCGCAGCAAGGCTTCCATCGCCGTCGCCACCGCTTCCTTGCCAGCGGTTTCTGTTTTTGCAAGCTGGCGCGTCAGTTGCGTAAATTCCTGATGCGTCGCGTCCATCGGCGCGTGTCCAAGGGCGTAGTGTTCTTTCCAGTGCATGGCTTTATAAAAATTCATCGAAAATTGAAATCACTTGCCGCCTGTTTTGCGGCGGCGGCCTGTCCTGACGATAACACAAGCGATTGCCGGATGGGGCGTGATTTTTGCGGGATAAAGTGCTAGTCTGGCGCGCCTTTCCCGCAACATTTGCGCCGGAAGGATTCCGGATCGAACGTCATGCCCGATTTTACGCTTCCCCGCTTTGATGACGCCCTGCTCGCGCAGGCGGTCGCCTTGTTGCGGGCGGGCGAACTGGTCGCCTTTCCGACCGAGACCGTTTACGGTCTGGGCGCGGACGCCGCCAATCCTCTCGCGGCGGCGAAAGTTTTTGCCGCCAAGGAACGCCCCGCCGATCATCCGCTGATTGTGCATCTGGCGGAAAAAGAGGCGTTGGCGCGTTGGGCGCAGGACATTCCGCCGATCGCCTGGAAACTGGCGCAAGCCTTCTGGCCGGGGCCGCTGACCTTGATTCTGAAAAAACAGGACTGGGTTCCTGCGACGATCACGGGCGGACAGGACACGGTGGGGTTGAGAATTCCGGCGCATCCGTTGGCCCTGCAACTCATCCGCGCCTTTGCCGCCCTGCCGGGCAGCCGGGGTGGCATCGCCGCGCCTTCGGCCAATCGCTTCGGACGCATCAGTCCGACCACGGCGGCGCACGTGCGCGCCGAGTTGGGCGAACAGGTCGGCCTGATCCTGGATGGCGGCGCGTGCCCGCTGGGCATTGAATCCACCATTCTGGATATTTCCCGCTTCGCCACGCACGGCGCGGAAATTTTGCGCCCCGGCGGACTGGACGCGCCGACCCTCGCCGAAGTGTTGGGAATCCTGCCCGCAGCGCGTAGCCGAAAATCCATTGCCGCCGCGCCGCGTGTTTCCGGTTCGCTGGCTTCCCACTATGCGCCGACCACGCCACTGCGTCTTCTGGAGACAACGGCGCTGCCGGATTTTCTCGCGCGCGAGATCGCCGCCGGACACCGCTGCGGCGCGCTCGCCCTGCATCCACAGCCAAACGCGCAACTCTGCCGCGTCCTGCCCGCTGATCCGGCGCAATACGCGCGACTGCTTTACGCCAGTCTGCGCGAACTGGATAACGCGGCGCTGGATTGGATTGTAGTGGAAACGCCGCCCGTTGGTTTCACGTGGAACGCAATTCATGATCGTTTGCGGCGGGCGGCAGCATGAGGCCGCATCGCTTTTCCGTTACCCTGTCGTCACATCCCGATTTTTCCGCGCCGGAAATGGAAGCGGTCGAAGTCGCGGGTGCTTTGGAGAATACGAGACTGCGTCTGGAATACACGTTGCGCGGAAAACTCGCTGCCTTTCTTTTTCCCGCGCCGGAACAAAAACTCGACGCCGACCGCCTCTGGACGCATAGCTGCTGCGAAGTTTTCCTGATGACAGCGGGCAGCCACGCCTACCGCGAATATAATTTTTCACCCAACGGACAATGGATGGTTTTCGATTTTTCCAACTACCGCCAACGCGCCGAATCTCCCTTGTCCGCCAGCCCCGCGCCGCAGAACCATTGGCAACGAACCTCCAGCACGCTGAATCTGCGCCTTGACCTGCCCGCTGCCGTCCTGCCCGCCGCTCCCCTGCGTCTGGCGCTTGCCGTGGTGCTGGAAACGGCGGAAGGCCGCCTTGCCTACCATGCCTTGCGGCACCCGCCGGGAGCGCCGGACTTTCATCATCCCGATCAATTCGCCCTGTGCCTTTCCTGAGGTTTCGGGAATTGGCGCGTAATTGCGCCGCTATCGCGCCGCCTGCCGGATCGTCTCCCAATTCTTCTGTTCCACCCAGACGAAACGGCATTTGCCGCCGCTCCTTCTCGCCCACAACTCGCCAATGCGTCTTTTTTCCTGACTGTCACGGTTTGTCGCAATGTGCGCGCCCTTGTATTCCACCGCCAGCACGAGGCCGGAGCGCATTTTCACCACGAAATCGGGGTAAAACCTGTCCGACGGCGTTTGCAGCCAGAACGCACCCGGTTTCCGCTCCACGTTTCGCACCCACCATTGCACGTCTTCCAATGCGTTGGCGATGAATTCCGCGCAGGCGAATTCCTCGCCCCGGTCTTTCAGATTGCCGATGACCGGGAAAAATGCCGCCCGAGCAATGCCGTTCCAGCGTAGGGCCAATCGTAGGCGTAACGTCCCGACTCAAAAGTAAGGGCGTGCCCGTCCTCCACCGTGAAACGGGATTCGTCCGCGAACAACTCCTCGAACGACTGTTGTTTGGCGAGTCGCAAACCAGCCGCGAGCTTGCGCTCCAGCGCGCCGCGCAGACGGAACCAGCGGTATTGCAAATCTTCCAGCGGAAAACCGCGCTTCCAGCAAATGCCCGACCGCCGCGTCGATCCACGCCACTTTTTGCCCCCTTTCCGCGAATGAACCGCTTCACGCTGAGGACGAAGCGCAAGGTCAACGCGCAATGGCTGCTCTATTGTCTTGTCCACAACATCGGGAAATGCGTCCCGCGGATGGCGGCGCTGCGCGGGACATGGGACGGGAACCGGGCGGCTGAAGGTCCGGCGCCCGCGGAAACGGGACTCATCCGCCGACGCCTGAAGCTTGCTGAAGCTCAAATATTTACGGCGGTTATTTTAACTGAAATACGGGCGCGAAAGGGAAATACGCGCGGGATTTTTGGCGTTTTTCAACTTCTTCGTTATGCGACGTATGGGCGCACGGTAGCCAGCAACTCAACGACAGCGTCAAATTTTTTCTTTTCCGCGATTGACAACGCTGTTTCGCTTTTCTTTGTGGCGATACTTTTATCCGCGC